>NZ_VSZO01000002.1:300000-409405 GCF_008312935.1 Roseiconus lacunae
ATGCCGAGCAACGACAGTGACCGCGGCCACTGAATCGGGGGGGAGCAATTCATCAGATCGTTCGCAGGAGGAGGGTTGGCGCGGGGGCATCCGCGGAGGGAGCCTCCATGATAGCAAGGATGGCTCGCCAAGGGGACTCGATTGTGTCATGGCTGCTCGTCCACCGAAGTCTAGAACCGAGCTTGGGGGGCGGGCGAATGACCGCTGATCACTGCGCCGCGGTAACACCGGCGAGTCCCCCTCTGAGTGTGTCGAAAATCAGTCTTGCGACACAGACCGAGGGCCTTCTACCCTACCACCGTATTTTGCCAATTCTCCATACCGAGATGATTGCGCCATGGACGGCCGACAGTACAACGATCACCCGCAAACAACTCCGTTGCGTTTCACGCGTCCCACTCGACCTGTGTTCCTCAAGTTCGCAGCGTTCATGAAATTCGCAGCGTTCGTGGCTGGTTTGGGGCTCGCGTTTGCCAGTACACAAGGGAACTGTGACGACGCGGAATGGATTTGGGCGAATGGATCAACCGCGGAACAGTCGATCCCCAGGGGAGCGCAATGCTACTTCCGAAAGCCGATTAATCTGAAAGTCGCCGCGGAAGTTCGAATCGAGATCGCAGCGGACGACGAATATGAACTGTTCGTCAACGGCCATCCCGTCGGGCGTAGCGTATCGTCGCGTGAAGTCATCCAATACGATGCGACAGAACATTTCAATGTCGGTCGAAATATCGTTGCCGTGCGAGTGATCAATCGCAACGGTGATACCGCGGCGCTTGTCGCCCGAGTCGCGGTGCGGCCTACCAATAGCGATCGGTGGTACACGTTTAACTCCGATCCGTCGTGGAAAACGAGCGTTCGCCAAGAAGAACTTTGGGAAACGAACGTCTTTAATGATCAACTCTGGGGCGCCGCGGCCTCGTTTGGCACACTGAATGAAGTGGCCGATCAACCCGCTCCTCCGATGAAGACAGCCGCCGCGCCGACACCGCCCCCGGCGCGAACGTCACCGCCTAAAGCTACGGCGAGCGAGCAGCCAGCGAGTTCGGTATTGGCCGGACCGACGGCATCCGATTCAGTTGGAAACAACAGCCCACCGACCGAAACGGTCCAAACCGAAACGGGTTCGAGCGAAAGCGAACAGCGAGAACGTTTTCAAATTCAACGTGGCTTCGGGGTCCAACGCATCCTGGCGGATGAAAAGATCGGCTCCGTGTTGGCGATGACATTCAACGAATTTGGGCACCTACTTGTTTCCCAGGAGGGCGGCCCACTGTTGTTGGTTTATGACGACAACGATGACGACATCCCGGAGACGATTCGCACGTACTGTGACAAGGTGAATTCGTGCCAAGGAATCTTATCGCTTAACGGCCAAGTGTTTGTGACCGGTAGCGGTCCGGAAGGCCACGCGCTTTATAAATTGACCGATGCCGATCGCAACGGATCGCTGGAAAAGGTTGAAGCGATCGTCAAGTTCACCGACTGGTCCGGACGCCCTGCCAAGGCCGGTGAACACGGCGCCCATGGATTGCGTCTTGGTCCGGACGGGATGATCTATGTCGCCGTGGGAAGTCATGTCAAAGCGATCGGCAAAACTGGCGATGGCGAAACTTATCGAAACGAATACGAAGGCGACTTGCTACCGCGCTATGAAGACCCCTCCGGCCACGCTCGCGGCGTCAAAGCCCCCGGGGGAACGATCATCCGAACCAACATCGACGGCAGTGTGATCGAACGAGTCGCCGGCGGACTTCGCAATCCCTACGACGTCGTCTTTCATAGCGGCGGCGGTCTGTTCGTTCACGACGCCGACATGGAATCGGATGTCGATACGCCATGGTATCGCCCCAATGCCGTGTTCAACGTAGCCGAAGGCGGTGAATTCGGTTGGCGGACCGGTTGGGCTAAATGGCCGCAGTACTACCTCGACCGACTTCCTACGATGTTGGACACCGGGCGTGGCAGTCCGACCGGTGGTATTTGTTACGAACACTATGCGTTCCCCGTCCGATTCCAAAACACGCTGTTCCTGGCCGATTGGAGCGAAGGACGAATCCTAAACGTTCGCCTGACGCCTCGCGGAGCCAGTTACGCTGCCGAAAGCGAAGTCTTCCTGCAAGGCCAACCGCTAAACGTCACCGACCTGGAAGTCGGACCTGATGGTGCGTTGTACTTCTGCACCGGAGGGCGTTCGACCAATGGTGGTGTGTATCGTGTGATTTACAAAGGCGACGTGCCAGACCGGATGAAAAACTTGGGGAGTGGAATCGCCGCGGCGATCCGGCAACCGCAAATTGAATCCGCTTGGACACGACAAAAGATCGCTTCGATCAAACGAGAACTTGGTGACCAATGGAACCAACTCGTTGCCGGCGTGGCTTACAGCGACGACAACCCGGCGGAGTATCGCGTCCGGGCAATGATGTTGATGCAGCTTTTCGGCCCCGTTCCAAGTGAAGCGTTGCTGCTAGAATTAAGCAAAAGCAACAGCGATTTGGTCCGAGCCCAAGCAGCCTTGATGCTCGGCCGAGACCCAGGCGAAGACGGCGAACAACGATTGATCGAATTGCTCGGTGACAGTTCTTTGCCGGTCCAACGGGCGGCCTGCGAAGCGATGTTACGTGGCAAAGTCGTCCCCGATGACCTGGACGCATTGATGGATGTGATCTCCAGTGGTGACCGCACGTTGGCCTACATTGGCTGCAAAGTGCTACAGACGGTGCCAGCGGAAAAGTACCGTCAACGGGTCCTGGAAAGTGATCGCACACGTGAAGCGATTGTCGGAATGCTCGCCCTGGTGACGGTCGATCACAGCGAAGCGACGGCACTTCAAGTCCTCGAACGCACGAGCGCGTTGATGAAGGGATTCCTGAGCGACGCGGACTTCATCGATGTCCTCCGTCTCTGCCAGGTGACGTTGCATCTTAGCGGCGTTGATGCTGCGAAGCTGCGTACCTTAGCCGCCCAGGTCGCCGAAGAATTCCCGGCGGGTGAATCCCGAATTAACCACGAAGTCATTCGATTGGCAACGTACTTGAAAGCGGAGTCGCTGGCCGATCGAGCGATCGCCTATGTCGATTCGGATGCTCCCTACGAAAGTCGTACGTTGGTCGCCATGTGCCTGCAAGCGATGAGCGAAGGCTGGACAGCCAAGCAGCGGTTCGCACTGCTGAAGTTCTTCGAAAAGTCAGCGAACCGATCGACGTCCGGAGCGTTGCCGCTTTACATGATGGATGTGACGCGTGACTTCGCGTCCACACTATCGATGGATGATCTCTATGCCATCCTGGAACAGGGACATGTTTGGCAGAACGCGGCACTTGCGGCGATCTACAAAGTCGAACGTCCGATCAGTGCGGACGTGACGACGACGTTGATGAACTTGGATCGAAAACTGCGACAATCCGATGAAGAACGCGACGTCGAACGCCGGCTTCGAACCGGCATCGTCGCACTACTTGCGACCAGCGAAGAATCCAAGGCCGGCGACTACCTCCGTGAACTGTGGCGTGACGAACCAGATCGTCGTGCGATCATCGCGATGGCTTTGTCGGTGCATCCCGATGGAGAAAACTGGGACTATCTCGTCAGAAGCCTTAGTCTGGTCGACTACGAAGCGGGAATGGAAGTTGTCCGGGCACTTCGAACCGTTGAAATCGCAACAGATGATCCGACCGCCCTACGCCAGTTGGTGTTGCTGGGCTTAAAGGCAGAAGCGGACGGACGTCCCTTCAAAGCGGTCGAACAGTTACTCCAACACTGGACCGGCATGGAACGCCCCGAAGGCGATTCGGAATCGCCCGAAGGCAAGTCAAACTTGATGCAGCCGTGGCAACAGTGGTACGCCTCGGTCTATCCCGATCGACCACCGGCAGTCCTGCCAGCCGCAGATCAGTCACGTTGGGACTTTGAGGAATTGGTCGAGTACCTGGAAAGCGACGACGGACGTTCGGGCGATCCCGCGCACGGAAAACTTGCGTTCACGAAAGCGAAGTGCGCTCAATGCCACCGATTTGGAAACTTCGGCGAAGCGATCGGCCCAGACTTGTCGGGAATCGCCCGTCGATTCACCAAACGTGAGATCGTCGAATCGATTCTCTATCCGGCGCACGTCGTCAGCGATCAATATGCCAATCGCAAATTGTTGACACTCGACGGCAAGGTCTACGTCGGGATGGTCAGCGAGCAAAGTGACGGCAAATTGGTGGTCCGAGATTCCAATAACACGATGACGGTGATCGAACCGGACAACGTTGACCAGATCCTGCCGAGCAACAGCAGCATCATGCCAAGCGGCCTGATCGACAATTTGACCAAAGACGAAATCAGCGACCTAATGTCGTACATGGGTGTGGTTCCGGCCGCTGAAATCGCCGCCAAACCCTAATTCGTCGCCTCCGACGCGGCGAAAACTCGATCGTGAGCTAAGTTTTTGGTATTTCACACCGGTTTCCCGCAAGGGAAACGGTCGCTGGGGTAGTTTCGGCTTCCCAAGATCCGCTGACCGGGCCAGAATACCCGGCTACGGCGCCCCGGTGGCTCGTTATCAGAGCCCCCTCTTGGTGGGTTAAACAGGGTGGGTCGCGCAGGGCTGCCAAAGCCACGTCGTTGCTCAAGCGATGACCGTGCGACCTTTCCTGAATCGCGTCAGCCCTCCCTAATCAAGATAGCCAACGCTGTCTTTGATTCGCCGGCCCAAACACTCTCCCGTTATCCCCAACGAATCGAATCGATCGTGGATCGTCGCACCTACACCTTTCTCTTGCTTTCGGCGGCATTCTTTTTCCTCTACATGTCGATCCGAGCGCAAGTTGTGCCGCCGGAAAATGTTGAAGAAAACGCGGTTGCCGAAGTGGCAGACGAAGATCAGCCATCCAACGGCGATCTTGATTCCACGTCGCAATCAGATTCTTCGCCGGGGGAACTGTCCCCCGAAGCGAATGATGACGAAACAGCAATCGCGTCAACCGAAGGAAGTGACCAGTGGTTCACGATTGGTTCGATGGATCCGGCTAGCAAGCATCAGCTGCTGATCACCCTTCGAAATCGCGGCGGGGCAATCGAACGAATCGAAGTCACCAAGCGTGATTCCGAAGGCGCGCTCGCCTATCGACGTGTCGACACCCAGACGGGATACCTGGGATATTTCGCCGGCACAGCGGCTTCGAAAGTCGACGGTGTTCGCGTCAACGTGGTCGGCCCCGGGACGCCGGCCGCGATGGCGAAATCCGATCAAGGCAACACGGGAATCAAGGTCGGTGACATTATCGTTGCCGTCGGTCCTACCGCGATTCAAACCCCTGCCGACCTACGTGACAGCCTTTCCAAAACCGAACCCGGAGACACGGTCACCGTCGAAGTCCTTCGCGAAACCGGTCCCGATCAATCACCGACCAACCTGGTTTTCAAAGCAAACCTGTCACAACACCCGCTTGACCTCGTGCGTCTGGCACGAGACGGCGGGGCAGACCAAATCGATGGGAACATCTCACGGTTGTCGTGTTTGATGACTCTTGCTCAAGTCGGCGGCAAACGGATTCCCAGCGGTGAACGGTACCTCAAACCACTGGGAGAACCGTCCAACCAATTCTGGACTGCGTCGGTGAACACCGCCGATGACGGGCGGCAAACGATCGAATTAGAAACCACGATCGGGTCCGCCGCGATGGGCGAAATCGGTGGTGAGCCGGTGAGATTGAAACGCTCGTTCACGGTGTCGCCTTCGACCTACATCGTCGACATGGACTTCGAAGTTGCTAACCTAGGGTCACAGCCTCAAGACCTCGCTTATCGGCTCGAAGGTGCCAACGGGATCACTCTCGAAGGCTGGTGGTACAGCACCAAGATCAGCCCGAACTTCAGCGGAGCCGCCGCGCGTGACATAGTTTATCGAACCACCGCCGACGGACACCAACTGATCAGCGGCGCGACGCTGCTTAAAGATGAACGCAGCGAACCCGAAGATCCGTTTCATGGCATCTTCGCTTCCGACAGCAGTGATTCGCAAAAAGACCTCAAATACATCGGTGTCGACGCACAATACTTTGCCGTCAGCTACCTTCCCGAGGCCGATGAAAGTTCGCTGAGTGGTTTTTCTCGGGCCGAAGCAATGATCGTCGCCAACGAATCGGCGGTCGAAAAGCACAAAGAGAAAGCGGTTAACGTTTCGTTCTACCTCAATAGCGAGAACGTACGCGTCGCCCCGGGCGAAGCGTTCAAGCAATCTGTCCGGATGTACGCCGGGCCCAAAGAACCCGAATTACTGGCGTCCCATGGCTTGGGTGACTTTGTCTACTACGGCTGGTTCTCGATGTTTTCATCGATCCTTTCGGGACTGCTGCACGTGCTGCATTCCGTCGTGGGCAACTATGCGTTGGCCATCATTCTGCTGACCGTGATCGTCCGAGGCGCGATGTTCCCGCTCAGCCGTAACGCGGCGGTCAATGCACAGAAGATGCAAGAACTCGCCCCGGAAATGAAGAAGATTTCCGAGAAGTATAAAGACGACATGGAAGGGCGGCTCAAAGCGCAGCAAGCGTTACAAAAACGTGTTGGCTTTAACCCTCTCGCGGGCTGTTTGCCGATGTTCTTGCAGTTGCCAATCTTCATGGGCCTTTATCGAGCATTGTCGGTCGACATCGAACTGCGACAAAAGCCGTTTTGGTCGCCGACCGGATGGGCATCCAACTTGGCCGCCCCCGATCAATTCATGTATTGGGGCGACAACATGATCGACTTCATCGCCGGACGTGGGACCGGTTGGTTGGGCCCCTACCTGAACATCCTTCCGATCGTAGTGGTGATCTTATTCATCACTCAACAAAAACTGTTCATGCCGCCGGCGACCGACGAACAGACCGCGATGACACAAAAGATGATGACCTTCATGACATTGTTCATGGGCTTGTTTTTCTTCCGTGTCCCCGCCGGTCTGTGCCTCTACTTTATCGCCAGTAGCTTGTGGGGAATCGGCGAACGCTTGCTAGTCAAAAAGACCCTGCCGTCTGGAAAGCACTTCAACCTCGACGATGATGGCGACGTGGTCGATGCCCTCAGCGTCAAAAAGAAGCCCGACGGTAAACAATCGCTCGCCGAACGCTTGGTCAATCAGATGCAACAGAAGCAACCTGAGCCGGTACCGACACGACCGAACAAGCGCAAACGACCACCGAATCGGAAAAAGTAACCCGGCGTTCAGCCCCCCGATGCCCGACGCGCCAGCATCGATCCTGTGATTCGGAAAGCCCCCCAGAGCCGAGCGTGCTAGCGTCGGCCCCGTGTTGTCAGCCAACGCGCCTCGCTCGAGGGGCGTCGGCTTAACTTCTTCGCTTGCATTGATGGGTGCTTTCCCCGTCATCATTGGGTAGACTACGGAAGCCCACTTCGCACTAGCACTCCGACTGGAACGAATGCTGGGCCGAATGCCTGGGTTTGACTTATCTGCCGATGGGCGTGTGCCCCGGTCACTGCAAGGGAACTGTGGCTCACGCCATTCCGCGGATCCTTCATTCAGATGTTGACGAAACACTAGCCTCATCCAGTGTCGACCGATGCGGAATCTCGCTTCTCGCATTTACCTCTCTCGACAATCGAAGGGGCAATTCTCACAGTTGCCAGACCGGCGAAAAATCGCCACTGCAGTCGCCACGGTGGGTTTAGCGTTTGTCGTCTTCGCTGGATCAGGTTGCGATCGATCGGCCCCCGCGGAATCAACGGACCAGCCCAAGGCAAAGACCGCACAGCGTTCGACAGGGTCGTCGAACAAGCCGAAAGCCGACGCCGATGTCTCCCGCGACTCATTGATCGAAAGAGTCGAGACGGCGCAAGCTTTGGGTGACATTGCGTCTGCCGAATCGACCCTGCAAACGCTTCTTGTGCATGACCCAAGCGACGCCGAAGTGCTTTTTCGACTTGCGACAATCAAGGCGGAACAGGGGCAATTAGGGGCAGCGATCGAATTACTCGCTGGCATCGACAAAGACGATCCCGAAGCGGGTCTGCCGGCGCTGGGGCAATCGGCTGCTTGGTGCATACAACTGGGACGCTATGACGACGCGGAGCGGCGGTTTCGCCAAGTGCTGGAAGTGGTACCGGACTTTGCCGAAGCACATCGCCAACTGGCGTACATTTATAATCGGCAGGGGCGTCGTCATGAAGCCGCGGCGCATCTCTACGAACTCTGTCGTCAAGGGAACGTTCGTCAAGATGAACTGCATGCACTCATTGTGCTCAGCGATGCGATGACCAGTGACCCGACGGATTCTGACCCAAACTCGGTCGACTACAGCCCGATCGGTGCGGCCGGACTGGCGCGACAACTGTTTTCCCAACATCGCTATCCCGAAGCAGCCGATGTGCTTCGCGATCGCATCGAAGAAGAACTCGAACCACCTTCGATCGTCGCCTTTTATGGTCGTGTCTTAGCCGAGGCACAGCTTGATGACGAATTCGCGCGATGGCTGCGTAAAGCGAACGCCGAGGTGCGGCAGTATGCAGAATTTTGGGCTGCGATGGCGATCCATCTCGGGACGCAAAAGAAATGGCAGCAGGCAACGCGTGCGGCATTGGAAGCTCTCGATCGAGACCCAACGGACTTTCGATCGATCAATCGTCTACACCTGGCGTTGAAATTATTGGGTCGTGATCAAGAAAGCCAGCAGTGGGAACAACGCTGGAAAACGTACAAGCAAGTGCTCACGATTAACAACGCCGTCTCGGAAACGGAAACACCAAACATCGATGCGATCGAAGAACTTGCTTCGCAACTATTTGCGATCGACCGCAAACTCGAAGCGGTGCTCTGGAAATCGATCGAGGCCTACTATCGGCAGGGCACGTCAGACGCGATGAACCACTGGAACCAGCAGCGACAACAGTTGGTTCAAGCCGGAACGGGCACGCCTGACAGAGACAGTCGTCTGCTGGGAATGAAACTTGACTCGTATCCGATGCCCGATCTGGAGTCATTGGCTAACACGACACCCGAGTCGGACCGGGCAAACACCGATCGGCCAGTCGCCCTCGTGCCGGCAACGTTTTCGGAACGTTCGCAACAAATCGGACTCGACCATCGCTACCAACTCGGACCTCGCGATTTGCGATCCGGATTCACGATGTATCACCAAACCGGTGGTGGCGTCGCGGTGACTGACTATGACCTAGACGGCTGGCCGGATTTGTATTTCGCCCAGGGTGCCGCCGAAGCACCTGACTTTGTTGCCGATACCCCCAATCAGTTGTATCGATCGCAGTCAGGACAACTTCATGATGTCACGCGTCATTCCCACGCGATTGACCACCAGTACACCATCGGATGTACGTCGGGCGATTGGAACCAAGATGGATTCCCAGACATCGTCACTTCCAACATCGGAACCAGCTATTTGTGGCTTAACCAGGGCGATGGTTCGTTTCGATCGATGCCACTTCCGTCGACCGACAGTGTGCAACAAATGCCATCGTCGATCGCGATCGCGGACCTAAACCGGGATCACGTACCGGACCTGATCGAGCTGAATTATTTGAATGACCCCGCCATTTCGTTGCTTCCCGAACGTCAGCCCGACGGAGCTGTGATCGAGGCGGTTGGCCCGGCCGACTTCGCCCCCGCTACCGATCGCATCGGCCTGAACGACGGAGCCGGTGGTGTCCAGCTTTTGCCGATCGGCGCGCCAAACGCCGACCATCATCACGGGTTGGGCGTAGTTATCACAGACTTCGATGGTAAACCCGGAAATGAGATTTTCGTTGGCAACGATAAGTCAGCCAATCAATTTTGGATCCTTGATGATCAGTCAAACCGATGGGCAGATGTCGCCCCGATTAACGGAACGGCATTTTCCTATGGCGGGGCGGAAACGGCCAGTATGGGAATCGCTGCGGCGGACTTCGATCAGAACGGAGCGATCGATCTGCAAATCACAAACTTTCAAAACGAAAGCGTCTGTCTGTATCTCGGTCGTGACGGCGCCTACCAAGACCGCGCC
Organism: Roseiconus lacunae; assembly: GCF_008312935.1. Lineage (NCBI taxonomy): Bacteria > Pseudomonadati > Planctomycetota > Planctomycetia > Pirellulales > Pirellulaceae > Roseiconus > Roseiconus lacunae. The sequence goes on from NZ_VSZO01000002.1 coordinate 309,990, forward strand.
TTTCAATACCGACTGGGTGTCCCAAGTCGATCGGTGCTGGGATTCGGCACCCAAGCGATCGACTACGACAACAACGGTTTACCAGACTTGGTCGTGACGAACGGTCATATCGACGACTATGTCAAAATGAGTGGCCCGTACCGTCAGCAACCACAACTTTTTGCAAACCTTGGCGACCGATTTGAATTAGCGCCGGTGACCGAATCGTCCGTCAGTGAATCTGAAAATCAATCGCCCGACTATTGGAATCAGGCACATCTGGGCCGCTCGCTCGCGATGCTGGACTTTAATCGCGACGGCCGAAATGATTTTGTGATCACTCACATGGCCGATCCCTCCGCAATCCTTGTCAACGAAACAAAATCCAATCACCACTGTATCCAGTTGCAACTGATCGGCGTGGAAAGCGAGCGCGATGCGATCGGTGCCAAAGTGACCTTGTATCACAATGGGCGGCAGTCTGCCGCGTGGGTCACTGCGGGTGATGGCTACTTGTGCAAGAACGAAGCGATGATTGCGTTCGGATTGGGACAAACCGAACAGATCGATCGCATCGAAGTGCTTTGGCCCAGTGGCAAACAACAATCCTTTTCGAACGTTCCGGTCGATTGCCGTCTCGTGCTGACGGAGAACGCCCCCGCCCCTTTTCTATTGCATCGGTTCGGTGCCACCGACAGGGACGCCGAACCGGCTGATTACTAGCTCATCTGAAGGTGCTCCCATGCGAACCACGAATAGTCACATTCAATTCGGATGGCTGACGCCAGGTTTGCTTTGCCTTGCGGTCGTCGCCGGATGCGATCGCTCGGATCATCACTTGACCGATCCATCCACGATCGGTCCCGATCCATCGAAGGCAACTCAATCGCCCCTTGATGGTGATGGCGCTGCCGATGTCACTGATCCATTGACCAAACCAACATTGGCGTCCGATCCCTCCGATCGGTCGAATGCGATTGCCGAATCTGAACGACTAGTCGAGCGAGGAAAACCGAAGGCAGCACTAGAACGACTTCGCAAACTGTTGCTGGCGAACCCGAATGATGTCGAAGTGATATTTCGTCTGGCGAATCTGACCGCATCGCAAGGGGAGGTCAACCAAGCGATCGAAATGCTCGGGACGATCCCAATTGATCATCCCGAAGCCGGTTTCCCGGCACTGGGCCAGTCGGCCGATTGGCTGATGGCGTTACGACGGTACGACGAAGCCGAAGACCGCTATCGGAAGATCCTAAAGCTGCACCCAGAATCTCCGATCGCACATCGAAAGCTGGCCTTCTTACTCAACTGCCAAGGCCGACGTCATGAGGCCGCCGAACACATCCGTCATTTGTGCCGACAAGGCAATGTGAGGCAGGATGAACTCCATGCGCTGATGAACCTCAGCCATGCCATGGTTGACGCAAACACTCCCGACCCACGTTCGGCGAGTGAAAGCCCCACGTATTTTCCCATCGGAGTCGTTTCTCAAGCAAGAATCCTATTTGGGGAAGAACGCTACCAGGAAGCCGTTGAGTTGTTGCAAGAGTCGATTGCTGCGGGAACGCAACCTCCCTCGGTCGTCGCGTTCTACGGCCGTGCGGTGGCGGAAGCCCAGGACGCCGAACGGCTGCAGTCATGGTTGGACCAGGTTGACCAATCGAGCACAATGTTTTCGGAACACTGGGCCGCATTGGGACTTTGGTTAGTCTCTGCGAATCGCTACCCAGAAGCTGCGCGAGCGTTGCTCGAGGCGATCGATCGTGACCCAACGGATTTTCGATCGATCAGTCGACTTCGTTCGGTGATGGAAACACTCGGGCAGGAAGAAGTCGCTTCGCGATGGGATGACCGCGCGATACTACTTCAGCGTCTGTTCAAGCAAAACAACCAAGTCGCCGATTCGGCCACTCCCGAATTACAGATCGTTTTGCAATTGGCTGACACCATGGACCAACTCGATCGAAAACTCGAAGCCCTCCTATGGCGATCGATCGCAGCCTTCCATCGTGGCATCTCGCAAGATGCGATGAACGAGTTTCAGCAATCGATGCAAAAGATCGTCGCATCGGGGGAGGGCTTTCCCAATCAATCCTCTCGATTGTGCGCGGTTAATCCCCAGCAATTTCCACTTCCGCGGCTTGATTGGCAATCACAACCACAAGTTTCCAGTATGCCGTCGCCTGAATTAGATCGCCAAATCGACGAAGTCGCTGCATCGTTTAGCAACGTCGCCCGGGCGGTTGGCATTGACCACATCTACCACGTTGCCAGTTCTCCCGTTGAGCGTGGATTCTCGGTTTACCAGTCTATCGGCGGAGCCGTCGCCGTTCTTGATTTCGACATCGACGGACTCCCCGATTTGTACTTCGCACAAGGTGGAGCCGACCCTCCTGCGTTCATCGGTACGATGTCCAATCAGTTGTACCGACAAATTGACGGTAGTGCTCATGACGTGACGCTTCTGGCCCGAGTAAGCGAATCTCGCTATTCCACCGGATTGACAGCCGGAGACTGGAATCAGGACGGCTTTCCCGACATCATTGTTGGCAACATTGGAACGAATACTTGGTTCATCAACAACGGTGATGGCACGTTTACCAAACACACGTTTGACGACCGAGACGACAAAACGTTGATGACCACTTCACTCGCGATCGCCGATCTTGATCGTGATTCGCTACCGGACTTGTTCGAACTGAATTATTTGCATGATCAGCGGATCACCGACCACCCCGAGACAAACGCAGAGGGTGAAGTCATCGAGCCCTTAATGCCTCAACAATTTCGACCGGGCATGGACCGAATCGGTACCAACGATGGAAGCGGGGTCCCACGTTTGACAAATGTTTCGGATCAAAACACCGCCGCACGAGCCGGACTTGGATTGGTCGTTGGTGATTTCGACCATCACCCCGGAAATGAGATCTTTGTCGGCAACGATGTCTATGCTAACCAACTCTGGACCCTCGATCCGACAAACACCTGGCGCGACGTCGCAATGCTTCGGGGATGCGCGTACGGGTTCAGTGGAGCGAAAACAGCATCGATGGGAATCGCATCAGGTGACTTCGATCGCAACGGCTGGCTTGATTTCCACGTTACGAACTTTCAAAAAGAAAGTGCCAGCTACTACGTCAACAACGACGGGCAGTTCCAAGACCGCAACGTCCAGTATGGATTAAGCGAAGCGAGCCGCACGGTATTGGGATTTGGAACCCAAGCGATTGATTATGACAACGATAGCGACCTTGATTTGTTGGTCACCAACGGCCATATCGAGGATGCGATCGGGCACCATTCTATATTCCAGCAGCCGCCGCAGCTATTTCAAAACGTGAACGGCCGGTTCCAAACGAGCACTGTCAACGATCCGTCTGGATATTGGGATCAAAACCACCTCGGTCGTGGGCTAGCGACCCTGGATTGGAACGGCGATGGACGGATGGATTGGGTTGTCACGCACTTAAATGAACCGTCGGCACTGATGGTCAACCAAAGTCCGTCAGACAACCATTGGATTCAAGTTGAATTGAAAGGCGTCAAAAATGAACGCGATGCGATTGGGGCCCGGGTAAAGCTAACAGTTGCGGGCAAAGAACTGACCGAATGGCAGACCGCCGGTGACGGCTTTTTCAGCCGCAATGAGCCGCTGATTCCCTTTGGCCTCGGCAGGCACACCATGATCGAACGGCTGCGAGTCATCTGGCCCGATGGTGGGATCACGTCCATTGACGCCCCACCGATTGATTGTCGACTTCTGATCGTTGAGGGCCAATCCCAAGCGTTCCCATACTAGTGGATCGTTTATAATTGAGGGTTCTTTTCGTCTCGCCCTTGTCCGACGTGTTTCGTTTCAACATGACACTTCCCCCCGCTTTCGATTTTCGTATTCCGACCTTAGTTGCGGTGTCATTGATCGTGACGTTCGCCGGATGTGATTCTAGCCAAGAACCGTCGACGCCCACGTCTGCCCAACCCTCGTCCGCCACCCCGTCGGCGAAAGAAGACGAGATGATGGAAGCTCGCCGTATGGTGTCGGCGGAAAACTGGCAAATGGCGGGTAACGCGGCAATCAAAGTACTCCTTCGAGATCCCGGCAATGAAGAAGCGATTCTGATCGCGGCAGAATCGGCGCTGCGTCAAAACAACAACGAACGCGCCGCCGAATTGGCGGCATCAATTGCCCCCAATTCTCCGTTGGCTGAAAGCGGAACGGACATCTTAGCTCAGGCATTATTTCAACTCGGTCGAGCATCCGAGGCGGCAGATACGTTGCTGGAAGGAATCGAAAAACGGCCGAAAGAATGGGTCTGGTACCATCGTGCGTGGGGGCTGTTGTCGCGAGTGGGGCGGCGCGAAGAAGCTTCGTCAATCGCCGAAAAACTGTGTCTTGCCGGCGAAGCCACGGAGACAGAACTTAACTCGCTGATTCGACGAACGCAGTCGTTTCCGACCGTGGTCGAGCGTGAATCGCTATTGAATCGATATTTCGAGCCTGGGCTGGGCATGGCCCGGTGGCATTTTACGCAGCTCGAGTACCGGCAAGCACTCGACGAATTGGCCCCAGAATTCAAGTCTGGTTTTACATCGATCGCCGCCAGTGCGCTCTACGGCCGTTTACTCGCCGAAACACAGAGCCATGACAAATTCCCTCCTTGGCATGCGACGTGTGACCTTTCAAAGATCGCCAAATTCGGTGACTACTGGGCCGCCGTTGGGACCTACTTTTTTGACACCCGTCAATTTGAATCGTCCGCCCGCGCGTTGCTCAATGCGGTTTATCTTAACCCCACCGATCGCAGTAGCATGCAACGATTGGCCAAGGTATTCGATGCGCTAGGCAACCCAGAACAAGGCCAGCAGTACCGGGTCCGTGGAATCGATCTCGCCCACTGTGAAACGACGTCGGATCAATTGCAACAGCAGAACTTGACGATGCAAGATCACCTACAGTTGCGGCACCGGATCATGCAGCAACTTCTGGAACTCGAACGCCCCTTTGAAGTGCTGGGGTGGGCGGCACACATTCATGCGACCGGCACCGTCGCGAAGCAACGTGAAATCGCGAGGAAACGCGAAGAACTTCGACGCACCGATGGGCTTCTTACGCTGGCCAGAGACGCATCTCTGATCGGTGAAAAACGTGAAGATTATGAACTCGGTGACGCATACAAAGAACTCGTCGCGGGACAAAATCAATCACAGGTCTCGATCGGTGCAACAGAGATCACGCCGATCGCGAAACCTCGATTGGTAAACGTCGCAAAGGATGTCAATCTTGACTTTCAATGGTACCGTAGTTTTGAACTCGATGATTCACCGATACCAATCCATGAATCAATCGGCGGGGCGATCGCCGTTTTGGACTACGACCTTGATGGGTGGCCCGATATTTATTTCGCCCAAGGATCGGGTGAACCACCGTCGAACCAATGCACTCGTTCCAATGTCCTTGTCCGCAACTTCGATGGATCGTTCGCAGACGAAACCGACAACTCGCTGACTTCTGATTTCAACTACGGATCGGGATTGGCAGCCGGTGATGTCAACCAAGACGGATTCCCGGATCTGTTCGTCGGTAGCTTGGGCAAAAATCGTTTGCTGATCAATAACGGCGACGGCACCTACCAAGAAACGCCTGTCTTCGGCGGTGTCGCCGATCGCTTTACCAGTTCGATCGGGATTGCAGATATCAACGGTGACAATCTTCCCGACCTGTTCGAAGGGATCTACATCGAAATGGAAGGTGCATTCGCGCTTCCAAAAATCGGTGCCAATGGGGTACCCGAGCAGCCATCTCCGCTGGAACACTACGCGCAATCAGACCGCTGGTATGTCAATCGCGGTGACGGTCAATTCACGTTGCAAGACTTGCCACGCGAAGTTGCACGCCCGGGAACTAGCCTTGGTCTTGTGATCACCAACTTTGATCGTAAACCGGGTAACGAAGTGTTCGTCGGCAACGACGTACGTCCCAACCACTTTTTGATTCCGCAGGGAGACGATCAACTCGCCAACGCCGCCGACGCACAGGGCATCGCCAATGGATTCGAAGGTGCCGCCAACGGGTGCATGGGGATCGCCACCGGAGATTTTAACCGCGACGGTACGTTCGACATGTACATCACAAATTTCAGCGAAGAGTCCGCCAACCTTTATTTGCAATCCGAACAAGGCGGCTTCACCGATTTTGCGATCCGTTACAAACTCGACCAGCCAAGCTTGCCGATGGTGGGCTTTGGGACCAAAGCCGTCGATTTTGACCGCGACGGTTGGCTGGACTTCGCCGTGACCAATGGTCACATCTTTGACATGAGCCAGTATGGCGATCTCTATCAAATGCCACCTCAAATCCTGATGAACCACGGTACGGAGTTTCGACAAACCGAGGTCGATGATCCTACCGCGTACTTCGAAGGCAAGTATCTCGGTCGATCGATGGCAACAATTGATTACGATCGCGACGGTGTGACGGACCTGTTGATTAATCACATGGATCAACCGGTCGCGCTATTGCACAACGAAACACCGACTCCGGGTCGGGCGTTGCAAATCGAGCTGATCGGGACGGTCGGAGAACGTGATGCGATCGGCGCCAAAGTAACGGCGCGTTGGCAAGATCAATCCAAGGTCGCGTGGGTCACCGCCGGTGACGGCTACCTGTGTTCTGACGAACCGGTACTTGAGCTGACGTTTGGCAACGTACCGGAGCTAGATCAAGTTGACGTTCAATGGCCTTCCGGCGAAACGCAAACGTTCCCCGGCCCAATTCAACCGGGACGCTTCCTCGCCATCGAAGGTCAGCCCGAGCTGTTCCCCCGTTAATCCGAGCGGCGCTAATCCGAGCGGCGTTAATCCGAGCGACGCTAATTCGAGCAGCGTTAAACTGAGCAAGAAGTCACTGTTACAGTAATTTTGCGGAGCCGCCGTTAGGATGCTTCCGCTTGCGGGTTTCGGTTTTATCGCAATTCCATGTTGGCAGCTTCAAATTTTGGTATCTTGATTGGTCAGCAAGATTCCATTGCAACGCGATGACGTAGCCAACGATGATCGATCGAGTGACGGTGATGACAAAGCGAAAGCACTGGAATGTTTGGACGGTTTCATTTCGTGTATTGGATTAAATCAATGAAGAAGTTAATCGCTTTGGTCTTGTTGCTTACCCCGATGATTTGCTTGACCGGATGCGGAGACTCAGGCAACAAAGTCATCGAGCCACCAGAAAACGGCAACACGCTTTCCGACGATCAAATGGCCGAATACGAAGAGCAAATGCGTTCCGGTCAAGGATCATCCGGCCCCGGAAACTGATCGGATCAGTCACAGGCTCGTGAATCGATCACGTCGCCTGCCACGTGCGTGACCGGCTCAGCAATCCTTGGGCCGAGCACGCACCGAAGAGGCCGGCACTTTCTACAGCAAGTGCTTAGCTTTCACTTCTAAATATTGGTTGACCAACGGTGCCGTCAATTCGTCGGGAAAGCTGTCGACCAGAAGCACACCGCGATGCTCCAAATCTTTTAGCACTTGATCTCGCCACACCAAGATGTCGGCGGCAGCCGCGGCTCGGTACAAATTCAGATCGGATCCATCCGGATGATCAGCCGCTTCGAAGATCGTTCGGTCGCGAAGCAACACCCCCATCGGCAGATGCTGCCCATTGATGTTGACCAAATAATCGGTGACCGCACCGCCGTTAACCTCATCGATCACGTTGGTGGTCAACACGACCAAAGACCGTCTCTTGCAGTGATTCTGCAGGTACAAAAATGCTTGGTCATAGCGAGATTCGACCATGCGCGGGAATTGATCAAATCCCGCGTGTAACAGACGATTCATTTGACTGCGTCCACCACGCGGTGGGATATACGCATGAATGGAATCTGAAAAACACAGCATGCCAACGGCGTCACCCTGATGAAGTGCGACATACGCCATCATCAGACAAGCGTTCAATGCGTGATCGAGCAAGGTAAACCCGTCGCGCGTTCCCGTCATCATGCGACCGCAGTCCAGCAAGAACACGACCCGCTGACTTTGGTCACTCTGGAACTGACGCACGGTCAGCTTGTTGCGTCGCGCGGTGCTTCGCCAATCGATGTGTCGGAAGTTGTCGTCCCGGCTGTAGTCACGAAGGCGTTCAAAATCGCTATCTTGACCAATCCGACGCGTCCGACGAACGCCGATCAAACTCAATCGGTTCGTCCGCGCTAAAATTGCGTAGTCCCCCAATTGTTTCATATCGGGATAAACATTCACGCTACTTTCCAGAGGCAATTGACAGTACCGTTTCCACAACCGAAGCGGACTGAAGAAACGCAGCGTCACGTACTCCAAACGAAATGCCCCGCGTTGCGACGGCGTCAACTTGCGCCGAAACGTCACCCTCCCGGTTGGCGGCAGACGCAAGGCATGTTGATTCGGTTGGGCGACGAATCCGTCCGGGGTATCGTCACGCACTTCCCCCAAAAGCGTCAACGTTGCGCGGTTTTCGATCGTCAACAAACTTTCGATCGCCACACCTTGGGAACATGTCTTGGGAATTTCACGGCTCGCCGTGATCCCTCGATTAGTGGCCAAGTAGAGTGCCAGGAAATCTAAGCTGGCGATAATCACCAGCAACCAATCGATGATCAACAACAGAAAAAACAGTTGCTGATGAAAAACGGCGGCAACGCTGCCGACCAGCACGACACTTAATACTCCGATCCAGCCCAGCGTCGGAAAGGTACGAAATCGCCACGCAACCACGACGAGTGGTGCCGCAATGAGAGCCAACAGCAACCACGGTAGCTCAGCAAAAGCTTCGATTTGGTCGCCGGTGACTCTGCCGTTGAGTTGACTGATCGCGTCGTTCATAGCCGTCATGGTACCCCAGTGGGCGTCGCCCCGTAACTCGATGTCCCTGGAAATGCTGCCGAGCACCACAGGTGACGATCGAGACATTGCCGAGGGGGGATGAAAAAGTTCGCTTGCACCCGTTGTCGACTGATCGAAAAACTTCAACACTTGGACTGCGTCGGTCGACACAAGGTGATCTACGAGTCCTGTAGAAAGCAACGACGTGCTGAAAATGGATGCGTCGAAATGTGGGTCATCGGACTGAGCCGACTCACGCACGTCTGTTGGCGATCGAAAGATTCAGACTTTGAGGAATCGCAACGGTAAGTTTTTCAACTCCGATGTAGTCTTCACTACGACCGCTTGCGTCACAATGAGCACGACGCGTCCACTGCCCCGACCAACAACCTCACCGCCCCGCACCAGAATCGAATGCGAATTGTCCTTTGTTATCCCGTCGGTGAAAAACACATCCGCCAGATCCAGGAGGCGGCTCCCGAATACGAGGTGATCAACGCCGGGCAGGAACGTATCGACGAACTATTACCAACCGCCGAAATTTTTATCGGACATGCGAAAGTTCCGGTCAATTGGGATCGTGTTTTGGACGCAGGTAAACTGCGTTGGATCCAATCATCGGCGGCGGGATTGGATCATTGCCTAGTGCCGGGAGTGATTGCAAACGACCAGATTACGGTCAGCAGCGCATCGGGATTGTTTGCTCCCCAGGTTGCCGAACAAACATTTTCACTACTCTTCGGCGTCATTCGTCGCGCCCCGTTGTTCTTTCGAGCGGAAAAGAAACGTGAATTTGTACGTTTACCCACCGATGACTTACGTGGGAAAACGGTGGGCATTGTCGGCCTTGGTGGCAATGGTCGCACTTTAACGCGGATGCTTGCGCCGTGGGATGTTCGACTGATTGCAACCGATCACTACCCGGTCAATTGCCCACCGGAAGTCGACGCGCTCTGGCAGGACGACCAACTAGATCACTTACTTTCGCAAAGTGACGTCGTCATTCTTACGCTGCCATTGAACAATGCCACTCGCGGTCTGTTCGACCATGATCGGTTCGCGAAAATGAAGCGGGGTTCATACTTGATCAACGTCGCACGCGGTGCGGTAGTCAAAGAGGCCGCGCTCTGCGAAGCACTTCAAAGCGGCCAACTCGCCGGGGCAGGTTTAGACGTAACCGAAGTCGAGCCACTCCCAGAAGAAAGCCCGCTTTGGGATGACCCCAAAGTCATGATCTCACCTCATGTCGGCGCTCAGTCGTATCGCCGGGTGGACGACTCAACTCGACTTGCCGCGATCAACCTAAAACGCTACCAAGCCGGCCTGCCGGTTTACAATCGTGTCGACAAGGTGCTCGGATTCCCGCACCCGAATGACACATACAAAGGCGAAGCAAGTTGACGAGACAACGAAACTTGAGTCCTCCGTCAAAGCCTGACAGAACGTTATCGGGTGGCTAGTGCTTTGTTGTAGTTGAGAATATGGGTTCGAGTCATCAGTCGGCGGGCATTCGCCCCCGTCATTGCACCGAAACCGTGGCTAACGCCATGCGGCTAATTCTAAAATCGAGTTGGAACGAAGCCGTAGTCCACCCTGTCCGGCATCCCACCTGTCGGCGTGTAGTTCCTTGCAACGAAAAAGCGATGATCGCCGGTCACAATTCCACCGTCCATCTCAGCACCGACGCGTTCGAGGTCTAACGCGATGAGTAGCAGCAATCGACCTCACGTTGACTTTGACGCTAACCTCTCTCAAGACGGGAAGCCGACAGGACCGATTCGGTTGCCTGCAAAGAATGCCACCGAGTTCGTCAACGAATTCAATCGCTTGTACGGACGCCGTCGGTATCGAATCACTTCGGACGTCGGTTCGATCTCGGAAAAGGCGGGTGACTACGACGACCGTCGCCGCCGGTAAGTGATTGCCATCACTCCGAATCCGAGTGCGGCCGCCACCGACGGTTCGGGGATCGCGGTGACTTGCAACGTCATCAATTGATAACCGTCCGAGGCAAGTATCCCTGAAAGCTGTCCTTGGTAAGCGGCCAACACTGTCGAAAAACTGTCGTATCGATCACCGGCACTGGCGCTACTTCCGGTAGGGACATCGATTCCCATGTGGGCGCCGATCACTCCGTAGTCTCCATCGACGGACATCAGTGCGGTTCCGCCCGAATCTCCGCTTAGCAGCCCGATCTCGTCGGCACCTAGTCCACCGGATCCTCCGTTTGTCGCAGTATCGTACGAAAACTGGATCGCCACCGAATCGCCACTTCCCGAGCTGAATTCGACGATGCCAAGATCGTCGATGACATTGCGACCGGCGTATTCGTTCTGGTCGAACGCGATCAGCTCTCGGCCAATGATCGCTTCCGCACTGCCAACAATGATTGGCAGCGGCCTAATGGATGCATCTACTTCTTCGTCCAAGCGATACACGCGGATGTCACTGCCAACCCAGCCTTCTTCCGGGACGTTGGTGAGCAGCGTCTGTGATGACGACGCGGTGTACGTTCGCTCGACACCATCGAGACCGATGAATGTTGCCGACGATACCGAGACATGGTCAGCTGAAATGTAATGGCGTGGACTGATTAACACGGCACGTTGCCGAGCCACACCGGTGAGCTGGGTATGGTCGAGAAAGAACTCTGAATTGTTGGACCCGTCCGATTGAAACCGAGAATGCCGTGACGAATCAAAACCTGCGATGATTCCGGCGTCCGCGACGTTCGCCAATACCGATCCGATGAACACGGCGGCAAACCAATGGATGCGATGGCACATAGAAGAAAGCACGCCTCATTAAGTCAGTAATAAACGGACAAAATCGGTCGCCCGGACGGGGGCGTGGCACAGAAACAGGCTCGAATCTCGCTTCGACCAGCCGCGAAACGCCGGACGATCAAGAATTCCTCTGACGTCGTACCGATCTGAAATTCGTCAATCGAAACACTCTTTCCGCCGGCCGACCTGGTGGTAGCGATTTGTTTTCCGAGGCGGTTTAAACATGCGACACCGAAGCGCGTTTCTTGTACTTGTGCTGGTTCAATGACGTCATCTCGTACCGATTACGGAACTCGACCGTGTTTAGATTCTCAGTATCGCACCAACATTCGTTCCCCGGGCAGGGCGCTGGCTCGCTAAGCAACTTGAATCCTTTCAGCAGGTTGCCTTGCGGCACTTTATAGGTACCACACCTCCAGACATCGCCATTGATGTCGACGTAGACGTAGTCCACGCCGGCATAGCAGGAACCGGGCTGCTTCAGATCCACCATGTGTTCGTAATCGTGTTCGGAATAGAAGACGTTTGCCAATCGTTTACGATCGTCCTGCGAGTACGATTCGGGATACTTTTGTCCTTCGTACCAACCATGAAATGCTTGAACAAAGACCTCTAAGCCGCAGTCTTCCAATCGACGTTTGTGGTCGGCCAAGGCCGGCATAAGCGGTGGCCATGCGACCAAAACAATCGCCAAATCAACAACTTGGTTGACTTCGATGGCTGTTTCAACCCAGCGATCGATGTCTTTAATCTCAGTCGGGTGAAAGCTACAAACAAGTGCCAGACGAGAAAGATCGAATCCCTGAAAAATCCTCTCGTATTGTTTAAAGCTAAACGACAAATTCGAGATCAAATTGACCGCTCGGGTGTTGTCATGATTCGACAACCTGCGTGCTCCTTCGACGACCGTTTTGTTGATGAACGTTTCTCCGCCCACACCGATCCGAACGTCCATCGAGTAGGGCAACGTCGCGAACTGATCGATCACCCGCAGATACTTTGCTTCGTCCCAACCGATCGTTTCCGTCTCCTGCTTCAACACAGGTAGTCGACTTGCTACCGAAGCGACTTTGCGGATCACTCGCGATGGTTCCATCGCTGCGGAGCGTAATCGAGAAAGCACCGGCAATGCTTCAGGCGTTGCCGCGTTGTCCCCGATCGGCTGGTCAGTCACGCAATACTCGCAGTGGTAGTTGCAAGTATTCCAGCCGGTCCCGAAACGAACTTTTAATCGTGGCAGATCAGCAGTGGATGACAAAACCAATTCTCGAACAGAGGAGTGTGATCAGTGTTTTTTCAATTCGTAACGTCGGGGGGCGATTCGCCGATCGGCGTCGGACTCGACGCCTCAAATCATTGTATCACGCAAGCGTACGACGTCGAACAATTGTTTGGTCTGACCGACAAGTAGTTCGGGGACTGAACATCAAAATCGTTCAGGCGACCACTGCGAAGGTGTGACGTCTGCCATCGTCGGATCAATTCTGCCCTTCATAACGGGCCAAGTCGGTTCAAATGTTGGAACTTCCCGCAAAGTCAGCGTGATTGATGTTCCGGGGCCTTGAAGATCCCCTGAAAAGCGATTTCGATGGCACGAATCGCGAACCGTTTGGGAAGCTGTTTCGTGAATCCGTCGATCAATCCGAGCGACGATGCCGCCTTCTTTGCCTGCCAAGTAAGCCGATCGGACTCCGCATCATGAACGCGACTCGCCGCTTACTGCAACGATTCGGTGTGAACCGCGCCGTCTCGTATGCGATGGCGGCAAGGATTTGGCAAATCCCCTCTGGGGTGCTGACCACCCTGTTAATCGCGGTCGGCCTAGAACCAGACCAACAGGGGGTCTACTTTTTAATCCTGACCGTAACTGGGATGCAAGCTCTTGCCGATGCGGGCTTGATCAACACGATCCTTCATGCGGTCAGTCATGAAATCGCGCACGCCAGATTCGACCGCCGGCATTTCCTTCACGCCCCGAAGCGAGCCCGGCAACGCCTTTCGGGAATCTTGCGATTCGCGATCGCTTGGTTCGCCGTTGCCGCCCTGCTGTTGTGTATCGGAGGTTCAACATTCGGTTACGTGATGCTGTCACGACAAGGCCTCTTGGGGACCGCGTTTGCCCCACTCTTGGTCGCGATCGTACTGGGCAGTCTGACGTTGGCGCTGGCCCCATTGGTCGGCATCCTCGAAGGAGGAAGTCAAATCCAAGTGGTCAACCGCTACCGTCTTGGTCAAGTCGTCACCGGTAGTGTCGTCGTCTGGGCGTGTTTGCTACTCGGGGCTGGCCTATGGACCGCGGCGGCCGCCGTCGCAGTTCAGTTGGTTTGGGAAGTCGTGCTGATCGCCGGGAAGTACCGAGGCTTTTTCCTACAACTGACCCGCACTCCCTCCAGCGAGTTTCGCTGGAGGGATGAGATCTGGCCGTTGCAATGGCGGATCGGTGTCCAATCGATCGCGCGTTACCTCGCGTTTTTTCCTATTTATCCGGCGCTGTTCGATACGCAAGGCCCGGCCGTGGCCGGTCGCTATGGCATGACATGGCAAATTTTCAGCAATTTGCTGATGGTGTCGTATGTATTTGTGCGCAGCAAAGCCCCTGATTTCGGTCGCTTGATTGCCGAAGGCCGGCGACAAACTAGCGTCACGCTGTTTCGCCAGGTCACTCATGGTTCAACTGTTGTGTTGATCGGATTAGTCGGTGCTTTTTGCATCGCAATCGCGGTGTTAAATTCGCTGCCTTTTGATCTGACGAAACAATTCGCGTCGAGGTTCCTGACGATCGGCCAGTGTACTGCGTTTGCATTCGCGGTGATTCCGATTCATCTGACCCAATGCTTTTCGATGTACATTCGATCGCAGCGATTCGATCCGATCTGGCGAGTGAACTTGCCGACGTGCCTGACGCTTGCCGTGCTCGGCTACCTTGCCGCGGGAAGCGGCCGAATCACGACGATCGCGATTGCCATCTTGGTCGTCTATAGTTTTGCCACGATCGCGTTAGCGGCAATGAGCCGATGGTACGACCGTCACTTTCGCCAACTCGATCAGCGGGAGAACTGTTGACGTGACCGCCGATCCATCGTCTCGTCCCGGACGAAACGCATCGCGACGCCAGTCATCGCCTTACCGTCCCGAGATCGACGGATTGCGCGCGGTCGCCGTACTATCGGTCGTGCTTTTTCACGCCGACTTAGGGCTGCCCGGTGGATTCGTCGGAGTCGACGTGTTCTTTGTCATCTCTGGATTCTTGGTTACCGGAATCATTCGCCGCCAACTGGAACAACAACAGTTCTCCCTTCGGAATTTTTATCTTCGGCGGTTACGACGTATTTTTCCGGCGGCCGCTTTCGTGACCGCGTTCGTTCTGGCATTCGGATACCGCTCGCTATTACCGGACGATCTCACTCAGGTATCGAAGGCATCGCTCGCGCAAAGTTTTTTCGCCTCGAACGTTTTTTTCTGGACCGAGTCGGGGTACTTCACCCGTGACGTGCTGACCAAACCGTTCTTGCATTTCTGGTCGCTTGCTATCGAGGAACAGTTCTACGTGCTGTTCCCGCCATTGCTCACTTTGATTTACAAGCGTTCGCCGCAGCGACTTCGATCGACGATCGGCGGATTCGCAATCGTTTCGTTCTTGCTTGCCTGGTATGGCACCTACCGACACACCAGTGCGACGTTCTACCTATTGCCGACGCGAGCATGGGAATTGTTGGCCGGCAGTTGGTTAGCGCTCAGTCATCACGATGATGATTCGCAGAGACCGAACCGACTACGCGCGGAGTTTCTTTCGATCGTTGGGCTGAGCATGATTGTTGGAGTCATGCTGGGAATCGACCAGTCATCCGCCTTTCCTGGATGGATCGCGCTCCTACCGGTGATCGGTACGATGTTGGTGATTCATGCGAACACGCGACCCACCAAACTGGTCGGCGGCTTACTCACAAACCGATGCTTCGTCTTTATCGGGCTGATCTCTTACTCGCTCTATCTGTGGCACTGGCCACTATTAGCGATGGCGCGGTACTTTGTCATCGAACCTTCGACGCTGTTGTTGTCGACCGTCGCGTTCTCGGCAATTCCGATCGCGGCTGCTTCATGGCGCTGGATTGAACAACCCATTCGTAATCGGAGTTGGCTTTCCAATGACCGTCGTTTGGTGGCAGCGAGTGTCTGTGCGTGGAGCGTCTTGGTGCTGACTTCGATCGGATTGATCGGCAGTGGTGGCATACCAAGTCGATTCGAGGATGAAACTCAGGCGTTGATCACCGATGCGACGTGGACAGGCAACTGGGCATCACGCGACACAGAAGACATTCGTGCCGGAAGAGTCCCCAGATTGGGCGCGTCGGCGCAATCTATATCGGGCGATAAAAGCCCCCCGGGCCCCGACTTCATGCTTTGGGGAGATAGCCATGCGATGACATGGGTCGAACTGCTAGACCAAGTCGGCGACCGACTGGGACGCAGTGGAATCGCTTGCCTTCATGGTGGGACGCCTCCGATTACCGGGCTGACTCGAACGGGTATGCCGGGTTGCCGAGAGTTCAACGCCGCGACCCTCGAATTAGCTTTGGAAAAACAGGTTCGCGACATCATCTTGGTCAGTCGTTGGTCGGTCTACGTCAATGGTTATAGTGACCAAGATCCGAAAGCCGATGGACGCAGCGATGCAGATCTCTACCTATCCGATCAGCAAACCGCAGAAGCCAACCCCGACGAATCCTTGGCAGCGATGATTCGACAAATCCGACGCATGGCCCAGCTAATCGCGACGCATCCAACGGCCCCTCGTCCACGTCTTTGGCTGGTGCGTCAGGTCCCCCCACAGCCAACGCGGATTGCCGAGGCTGCGATTCGAAATCACCTGCTGGGCTGGAATGCAAACCGAATCGCCGCAACGACCCGAGGCGAATACGGGCGTCAGCAGGCCAAAATAGAGGAATTTTACATCGCCGCAGATGATGCACTGAAGTTCACCAGCGGTGGGGTTGTCGATTTCAGTGACCAATTTTTCGACAACTCAGACGTCGCGATCCTCCGAGCCCACAACCGCTTTTTGTTCCGTGATGACGACCATCTTTCGCGAAGTGGCGCCGCTTACCTGCGGCCCGCCGTCACGTCCTGGCTTCGAAGCTTGGAATCGGTTGATACCTCGGGAAAAAACGAGTTCAGCCGCTACGGTGGCAAAATCGAATCCGGCGCTGCTAAACTTGTTCGGCATAACCGCTAAACGTCGCCACCGCTAGTGACACGCGACCGGACTGCGACAGAGACGGACCTTCGTTTTGTCGCGTTTCCTGGCTAAAATACCGCCGCCGGAGTCAATCTTTTGGCCGGTTCCTCGGTAACCATTTAAAATTTCACACCGATGCGAAATCTATTCTTTCTGCTCTACTTGCTTTCACTGCTAGTCGCGACGCCCACGGCGTCGGCGTACACCCCCGACGATCCCGTCGTGATTCAGATGGTCGATCGCGGTGTCCGCTTCATCGAACAATCCAAACCGACCAACGAAGGAGAACACGTCGTTTGTGCCTACGCGCACTACAAGGTTGAGCACGACGATCAAAACCCCTTCGTCGCCGAAGGCATCCGTTTGGCACAAAAATTTGCGGCCACAATCAAGAACGGACAGCAGTACAAGTCGAACTACGAGTGTGCCGTTTCGGTGCTGCTACTTTGTGAAGTCAGCCCGACTCGGTACCAGAACGAGTTGGCGACATTTAAACGCTTCTTCGATGAAGTTCAGTTGTCCAACGGTGGATACACCTATCCGAACGAAAAGAAAGGCGACGTCTCTCAGACTCAGTATGCAATTCTCGCTATTTGGACGCTTGATCGGCACGGCTTTAAACTCGACTACAACCGTTTGTACAAGGCAATGGAATGGTTGCTACTCGTTCAAGACCGGAACGGACCATGGCCTTACCATGGTGAAGTCCCAAGGAATCCCGGACTCACGGCGCAGAAAGAAACATCGATGTCGATGGCGCTTGCCGGTGCGGCCAGCTTGCTGATCGGTGGCGACGCCTTTCGCATGTGGGGCGACACCGCTCCGGAAGAAGAAGACACCGGATTTGTGGGACTGCCCAAAGCGGTCAAAGTCTTCAAAGAAGACGCCAACCAGGCGCGCCGGAAGAAAGTCAAAAAACCGCCAGAGGCTCCGATCAAAAATGCGATTGGGCGAATGGAAGTCTGGCGAAAAGCCAACCCGGAAAGTTTCAGCGGAAACCTTTATTGGTTTTTCTACACCGCTTACACCACCGAACGTTACGAGAGCTTCGTCGAGATCGCCTCGGGAAAACCGATTAGCAAAAGCCCCGCATGGTACAACTCGTTGGTGACGGAGCTAATGCAACTGCAATCGAAAGAGACCGGAGGGTGGGAGAACCGTGCCCACACCGCTCCGCACGTGAGCACGGCATTCGCAGTACTGTTTCTAATCCGCAGTACACAAAAGGCGTTGGGCACGGGGGCAAGCGCGAGCACTATCGGTGGCCAGGGATTTTCTTCTGATGTTAGTAAAGCGCAGCTGGTCAACGGGAAAGCGGTCACGAAGTCACCGGCTCAGACCGTCTCAGGAATGCTGCAGTTGCTTGAAGGCGACGGCGCCGATGAACTCGACGGACAAGCCCTCGCAGATTCAGCGTCGCTTGCGACGGATCCGGTCGAGCGGTCTGCCCAACTCGATCGCTTGGAACGGTTGGTACGCGGGAGCCAGTCCTGGCAAGCCCGTCGTGTCTCGGCAAAACTGCTCGGAATGAGCGACGAACTGCGTGTTGTCCCGGCATTGATCTATGCCCTCAGCGATGGCGACAAGATTGTCCGCCTTTACGCTCGCGATGGCTTGCGTTTTATCAGCCGAAAGTTTGAAGGGTTTGATCTACCGGACGATCCATCAAACTCCGAACTACGGCAAGCCGAACGCAAATGGCGGGAGTGGTTCTTGAAAATGAAACCGGACTACGTGTTCATCGACGACGTCTAGTGCTCCGTCTAGACCAAACGTTCGGGTTCGGCTCATCAGCCGACGGGCGTTAGCACCGGTTGTTGCACCGAAACCGTGGCTAACGCCATACGGCTAATGCTAAAGACTGGGCGAGAGACGAGCGCTACAGCCGCTGGCAACGCGGAGAGTAGGGTGCAACCACGCTCGCTAGTGTCGGGCAGCAGCTACTTCGTTGGCCAACCGACTGGCTGCGTCCACGCTTGCTTCTTCTGATCCTTAAACGAAGGGTCGTGATGGGCGGCGTTACTGGTCACCAGGGCTCGGATGTAGCACTCGTTGTCCTTCATTTGATACGTCGCCTTGTCGCCGTCGTGCGAATGGACGACAAGCCCGATTTTGTGTGGATCGGTGCCCGGTTTCAACGAAGTGATGAAATCGATGCGATACGATTCACCTTCGACGGCGTCGACGGTGACCGTCAACGTTCGCGTTCGGGGATCGAAGTCATGCTGGGTGAGCGAGACGCCACTGGACGCGTAGAACTCGCCCTGTCGCATTGCTGCGATCAAGTACTCCGGCGTCAAGAAACGGCTGCGCACCATCACCCAGCCGCGTCCCGGGCGAGAACCGGCGCGACCGTGATACTCATGGGAGTCATCGGTGGCGATCCCCATCATCGGCTCGACACCGGCGGCAAACCGAATCGCATTAATTTGATCCCACATCAGTTCGATGCTGGCGTGGTGTTCGTCACCAAGTTGGTTCACGCCGGGGTGTCCGTTATAGACTTCGAAGAATTTTTCGGCGACGACGGCCGCGAGGTCTTCGGCGGTCATCGCATAGCCAAAGTTTGGATGATTGATGTGCGGAAGTACCGGGCGGCCGTGCGATTTTTCGTGCTCTAGGATCATACGCAGATTGTTCTGCATCGCTTCACGGACCGTGTCGCCGCCGGCTGGCATCAGTGCTTCAGCTACATTGGTGGCGTTGATATGCACCGGTTTTCCTTCGCTACGATCGCTGATTTCTTCGGCCTGAATCATCAGAAATTCGCCTCTGGTTTCGAGCAAGGCCCGGAATTCGTTGAGCGGCTTCAGGCGGATTTCCTCGTCGCCGTTTTTCGGTGACTTCCGCTGCTCCACCCAATGCTCACCGAAACGTTGCCGGTACCGGTCAACGATCCCCGAGTCACTACGATCGACAATCTTCTTCAGACTCATCCAACGTTGGCCGGCGCTGATCACGTTGTGATCGGTGAGGGCAAGGAAGTTGTAGCCGCGCTGGCGATACCAATCGGCGATCATTTCTGGAAACTGGTCGCCGTCGCTCCACAGCGAATGAGTGTGCAAGTTGCCTTTCCAGTAGCGAACCTGATCCTGGAGAATCGGATCCTCGTTGACTGCGTCCTGAGCGGCTGAGGTGTGGCAAACCAGCAACATCAGCGTGAGTAAGCTGAAACGAAACCGTGACTTCATTGAATTAACTTGATCGGCGTAGTTCTGCGCCGCGGTCCGATCCGTGCTCAAACCGCGAACTTGCCGCACAGTATATCTAGCGGATATCGAGCGGCAGGATATCCAGCGGCGAGTCCCCGCTCGACATTTCTCGTGGCGGGTCCCCGCTCGATTGCGAGCGATGGTGAATTTCGCACCAGAAGAGCCGATTGCGGCTTTTCCGACGCAGAATCCGTCGTTCGCCAAGATGTTTGTCGATGCTGGGGCGATTGCGTCTAGACAAACCGGGACTTTCGCGCGATCTTCATGTCAGCGGCGGTGCGATCGGACGCTGGAAATAAAGACACCGATCCATTAGACAATCACGCCGTACACCGCTTCCGAATCGGCATCCCCCACCGGTTCGATCGCGACACCTTCACGCCCCAACGTTTCTCCCGAGTCCTCCCCTCCATGGAACAGTCTTTCCTTGCCTACCTGCGCGGCCGGACACGCGACCTGCGACAAGTCGACGTCGGCATCGGGGATGACGCTGCGGTCATCCGATCGCCCCGATCTCCGATGGTGGTTTGCGCCGATCAAATTATCGACGGAGTAGACTTCGATAGGCAGTCACAGAATTTGGCGGACGTCGGCTACAAGGCGATGGCGATTAACCTAAGTGACATTGCGGCGATGGGCGCGGTGCCGGATAGCGCCATCGTGACCCTGACGCTTCCTCAAGACGACGCCACAATCATCGCAGGCGATTGCTACGAGGGGATCATCGAAGCGGCCAAACGTTTTGACGTCGCGATCGCGGGCGGAGACATCTCGACCTATGACGGCCCATTGGCAATCAACGTGGCACTGTTAGGGCACATCACCGAGGGGGGCCGACCGTGGCTTCGTAGTGAAGCCCAGGAAGGTGACGTCGTGCTCGCGACCGGCCAATTCGGCGGTTCTTTGCGAGGCAGACACTTGCGTCCCGAACCAAGAATTGAATTCGCAACCGCCGTCCGCCAACTCGCCGATGTCCACGCGGCGATCGACGTGAGCGATGGTTTCTCACTGGACCTCGATCGGCTCTGTGCCTCCAGCGGCTACGGGGTTGAGCTTGACGTCGATGCGATTCCGATCCATCCCGATGCCGTCGCAATGTCAGCCAAGTCTGGGAAGTCAGCGTTTCACCATGCGTGGAGTGACGGCGAAGACTTTGAACTACTGCTCAGTGTCAGCCCCGAAGACGCCGACCGCTTGCTGTCGGCAACACTGCCGGCCCCCATCACCGCGGTTGGCAAGATCATCGGGCGAACCGGATTGTGGAAGATGCAATCTGGCAAATACATCCGGATGGCCCCGCAAGGCTATCAACACACCGAATAAAGATTGATGCCGTTATGGCGAAACGAAAACGAAACCCAACCGCCGGGCAATCCGGCAAACGTGGCACCTCCCGCAGCACCAGTGCAAGCACCGGTCGAAAAACGAAAACGACCAGTAAGCGAACACGCACTGGCACGACCAATACGATCCCAAAGTCCAAGCAAACCGCCGGTGACAACGATCGCCCCGACTCAAAGCCTCGCCCCAAGAAGCAATCGCGTCCGAAGGTGACGACGACGCGGGATAAACCACAGCGATTACAACGATTGTTGGCGGCGGCGGGCTACGGTAGCCGACGTCAATGCGAAGCGTTGATCGAAGAAGGCCGTGTCGAAGTCGATGGCGAAACCGTGGTCGAACTTGGGACCAACGTCGATCCCAAACAAAATCGAGTCCGGGTCGACGGCGTCGAACTGCGCCAACAAAAGCTCGTCTACTACGCCGTCAACAAACCCACCGGCTTCCTAAGCACCAACGCCGACCCGCGCGGACGACAACGGGTCATTGACCTCGTCCCAAAAAGTGAGCGGGTGTTCCCGGTCGGACGCCTCGATCAAAGCAGCCAAGGCTTGATGCTGTTGACCAACGACGGCGATTTGGCACAACAACTGGCGCACCCGAAGTACGGCGTTCGCAAAGTCTACCGCGTCACCGTCGCCGGGAAAATCGATCCCGAAACGATGAAGAATATGCGTAAAGGGATTTACATCTCGGATGGGTTTGTTCGCGTCGAAGGGGCACGGATCTTGAAAGCGCGCGGCCGCGCGACCGAACTCGAAATCACACTTCGTGAAGGCAAAAACCGCGAAATTCGTCGAATTCTGGCACGACTTGGTCACAAGGTTCAAGTGCTTCGGCGGATAGCGATCGGGCCGCTGCGGCTCGGCGATTTGCCGGTCGGTGCGTACCGCCCCTTGTCCCGCGAAGAAGTCGCGCGTCTGCAGCGAGCGATCGAACATAGCCGCCAAGAAGTCGATGAGTTCGAAGAACAACGCAATCAACGACGCTCAGCCGGCAAAGCCAGCGCGGGATCGCGTCGCAAGGCAACGAAGAAACGCAGCACCGGGCGCAAGTATGCCGAAAGTCGATCGGATGTGAAGGCGCGGCGCACGGGTCGAAAGCAAACAACCACCCGAGTGTCGTTCAAACCCAACAAGCCCGATGGCGGGTCCATCATCGGTGGCGATTGAGTCGCTTGAACCACACCGGTTGAATGTTGTCGGTCGCTGGTGACAAACTTGTTGCACCAATTCTCAAGCAAAAGCACGCCTTCATCGTTCACGCATCAGAGATGCCTGAACGGTGGGCAGCGATTCAACAACGTGAAGCGATTTTTCGCTCCGGTATACCAGCTCGAACACGCCTCCCAGCAAAAAAACGCTCGGCTTGTCGACCCTATTGCCCCGGTGTCGTCAACGTCCTTCCGCCGGCTTTTGCGGTTGTGACCAGCGTGACCCAATCACTGCCGGAAAGCGAACTCGCAAGCGAATCGGCGCGTGATCGATCCTCACACCAAGCGAACACGGTCGGCCCCCAACTGCTTTGGCCGACGCCAACAGCGCCAAGTTGCTTCAATCGATCGATGGCACCGTTGACGGCAGTTCCGTTATAGGGTCCGCCTTGGATGGAGGCAAACAACAACCCGCTCTCGCGGTTGTACCGTTCAATTGCCTCGCTAAACCCATGGAAATCTTGCCGGGCGGCGGCCGGCATCACTTCGTCTTCGACCAAGCGGATCAGCATCTCGGTCCGCTTGCGATCATGGCGAAGTTGATCAAACCGTCGCTGCTCGTCAGCCCCGGCAACGGCCGGCTTGGCCTTTCGAGGTCGCACCAAGAGGACTCGCCACTGCCGCGGCAAATCAATTCGCTTCGCGATCGGGTTCAACCGCGGGCTACAGTCATCGTTGGTTTCGTAGATCAGCCCGCCTGCCAGGTATCCATGCGCACCGACGGCGCTGCGGCGGGCGCGCCCGGCGATGTCGATGACCATCGTTTCTTCCGGAACGGTTTCGAAAGCGATCGCGCGACAGCAAGCCTCCGCGATCGCAAGCGAGTACTGTGTTCCGCTTCCAAAGCCGCTGTGTTTTGGCGGCTGGCATTTCAACTTCAACTTGATCGGCGGCAGTCGAATCTCATCGGCCTCGCCGCAACGAAAGTGTTTCGCGGCGCGACTCGCAATCGCTTTTGTCCGAGCAGCTAGACCAGCCGATTCAATGGACGAATCAATCGCAAACGACTTGTCCGAAACGGCCTCGACTTCCGTCGCCGGGCTATCGATCATGAGCCCCAAGCCGCCGAAGGGAGGCTTGCAGTCGAGCAACCCGAAATGCAAGCGTGCACCGGTCCTGATTGTGATTGAGTCAGGAAGCGTGGTCATCTTAGCGAGTCCCCCGTCCTCGCCGACAACTTGCGTTCGACATAGCATTCGATCATTTCAAACGCAACACGCTCGTCGTCACTGGCGGTCTTCTCGACCGGCGAGCGCAAGCCGTCCAACTGAACTCGGATCACGTCATCGTCGATCAAACCGACCCGTGTCGCAAGGATCGCTGCCTCGATCACCGCATGCTTGGCGCGATTAAAGCCGATGAAGGGCCCTTCGATCCCTTGGTCAATCACGCGACATCGCATTTCATTGCGTGGAGGCGTCGCTCGAATCTGATCGACGTGGATCGCAAACCAGCGATGACACTCGTTCAAAATCGCATGCGATTGGGCCGAAGTGATCCCCCGGTCTGGTGCCGGCTCGGCCGCGTGTGTTGCCTTGTTCACCGCAGAATAGGCGTCGTCAGGATCGGCATCAGCGATCTCTCGCAGGGTTACGCGTTGATCAGCGTCATCGATTGGGCCGATCGCGGCCTGGGCGATCAGCCGTGCGTCGTCGGTCAGATGAATCGTAGCGCGTCGGGTTTGCAACAAGTTTTTAATCGTCTGAGATCCATCGTACGGCCTGAGCAGGAACCCTGGATCATCGGCCCGCTCCCGACGCAAACGCTGTGGAAATTCAACCCACGGGCCCATCGGCGCAAGATTAACTCGACCATGAAGATCAACGGTGGTGACGATGGTTTCAAGGATCACGATGACGAATCAGGCTAGCAAAATTATGAATGATCTGTTGCCCGCAGGGGCTGAGGACCGATTCGGGATGAAACTGGACGCCGAACACCGGACGAACACGATGCCGCAAGCCCATGATGCAATTGTCATCCAAGCTTTTCGCGGTCACGATCAGATCGTCTGGCAAGCCATCTTCGGAAACGACCAACGAGTGATACCGTGCCACCTCGACTGGATTGGGACAACCGGCAAAGACTCCTTGATCATCATGTCGCAGCGGGCTGGCCAAACCATGTCGCGGTGCACTTTGAGTAATTTTGCCTCCCAGGGCGGCGCCGATCGCTTGGTGCCCTAAACAAACCCCCAGGATAGGAAGTTCGGCATCCGCTTTGGCCACCACGTCCATGCTGCACCCGGCCTCCTCGGGTCCCAATGGTCCGGGAGAGAGCACTATCGCACACGGTGCGAGGTCGAACACCTCTTCGGCAGTGATTTGATTACTTCGAATCACTCGCGTTTCGGCACCGGTAAGGCGAAAATAACGCGCCAAGTTATGCACGAATGAATCCTGGTTGTCCAACAGCAGAATCATGGTCGCCAGCCCTTGCGGCGCGTCGCCTCACTGGGATAATCGCCGGATGAATTACGAATTTCGAACTCCATTTTTAGCTTAAGGTACCCGATCATGGCATTGGTCCCTCTTCGCGTCGTCTTGGACCACGCTGCGGAAAACGATTACGGCGTCGCGGCGTTTAACGTCAACAATATGGAACAAATCCAGGCGATCATGGAAGCCGCCGAAGAAACGGATTCTCCAGTGATCATCCAAGCTTCGCGTGGAGCACGTGCCTACAGCCAAGACGCTTATCTGCGTCACTTGATGGTCGCCGCGACGGAACTGTACCCGAACATTCCGATCGTCATGCACCAAGATCACGGCAACAGCCCTGAAACTTGCCAATCGGCGATCGAGAACGGTTTCACCAGCGTGATGATGGATGGATCGCTGAAAGAAGACGGAAAAACCCCCGCCGATTACGACTACAACGTCGCCGTAACTAAGAAAGTTGTCGACTTGGCACACGCCCAAAACGTCAGTGTCGAAGGCGAACTCGGCTGCCTAGGGTCGCTCGAATCGGGCGGTGGCGAGCAAGAAGATGGCCACGGTGCGGTTGGCGAATTGTCGCACGACCAATTGCTGACCGACCCCGATGAAGCCGCTCGATTCGTCGAAGAAACCGGCGTCGACGCCCTCGCCGTTGCGATCGGAACCAGCCACGGTGCGTACAAGTTCACCAAGAAACCGACCGGCGAAGTTTTGGCGATGGACCGAATCGAAGCGATTCACGCCAAGATCCCGAACACCCACTTGGTGATGCACGGCAGCAGTAGTGTTCCCCAAGAACTTCAAGACATCATCAACCAATTCGGTGGTGAAATGAAGCAAACCTACGGCGTTCCCGTCGAAGAAATCCAGCGCGGAATCAAGAGCGGTGTCCGCAAGATCAACGTCGACACCGATTGCCGGATGGCGATCACCGGTGCGATCCGCAAGGTCCTGACCGAAGATCCTTCGGCATTCGACCCTCGTGCATACCTCAAGCCAGCTCGGACCGCAATGAAAGAAGTCTGCGTCGCCCGCATGACCGCGTTCGGCCAAGCAGGCAACGGTGCCAAGCTTCGCGCGACGCTGTAAGCGACGATCACCGAAACGGGACTTGTCTCGCTCGTCCTGACTGATCAACCAACAAAAAACGTGTGCCCAGAGAACTCGGCACACGTTTTTTTATTGCACAAAAATCGCCCTGCCGAAATCACTCTGCCGAAAACCGCCGGCACAATGATCAATCGAAAGCGTCCTAACGCTCGTACCCTTGGCGTTCCCACATCGATTGGCGTTCGGCGAATCGACGCTTACGCTCTTCAGAAATCTCGTTCACACAATTCGGACACTGCACGCCGGCTTGATAGTCCTCGTGCTGTTGCTCCTGTTCGCTGACCGGCCAACCACAGGCATAACACATCACGTGCTTACCTTCGGCGAGCCCATGGCCGACCGACACACGATTATCAAACACAAAACAGTCCCCGCGCCAAAGCGACTCCTCTTCCGGCACGGTTTCGAGGTACTTTAAGATACCGCCTTTGAGGTGATAGACCTCATCAAATCCCTTTTGTTTGAGCAGCGCGGTTGATTTCTCACACCGGATGCCTCCGGTACAAAACATAGCAATCTTCTTTTGCTTTGCCGGATCGAGATTCTCGTCGACGTATTCGGGGAACTCTCGAAACGATTCAGTGTTAGGGTTCTGCGCCCGCTCGAACGTTCCGATCGATATTTCGTAGTCGTTCCGAGTGTCGATAACAATAACGTCGGGATCACGAATCAAATCGTTCCAATCTTGTGGGTCGACATACGTGCCGACAGACCTATTGGGATCAATGCCCTCGACACCCATCGTGACGATCTCGCGTTTGAGTCGAACACGACGGCGCCGAAAGGGTTGCTTTTCACAATACGAAAGCTTGATATCGACTTCTTTGAATTCGTCGAACGAACGAACATGATCAAAAAACGCGTCAATCCCGGCCCGAGGCCCGGCGATCGTGCCATTGATCCCTTCGCTGGCCAAGAGCACCGACCCCTTCACGTCATGCTGATCGAGAACCGACTCGAACCCTTCACGAAAGGCTTCAAAGTTCGGGACCGCGACGAAGCGATAGAATGCGGCGACGGTGATTGGCAGAGTGTCGTTCGTTTCGGAAATCGGATTCGACATCGTTCTCGCGAATACAGGTGATTGGCAAAATTACAGGAGCATGCGAAGCGCCGCCATTGCGGTCGCGTAATCAGGCTCCTCGGTGACTTCGGAGACAATTTCCTTATGGGCGACTTCGCCATCGGAATTGAGGACGAAAACGGCGCGGGTGAGCAACTTTAGCTCTTCGATCTGAACGCCCCAATCCGTGCCGAACGCGTGTGTTTGGTAGTCGCTGGCGGTTCGCATTTTGATGTCTTCGGCGCCACAGAAACGAGCCTGCGCGAACGGCAGATCGCGGCTGACGGTGACGGCATTGATTTTGTCGCCGAGTGCGGCCAACTCTTCATTGAATTTCTTCGTCTGCACGGCGCAGGTCGGAGTATCCAAGCTGGGGACGACACTCACGATCGATGGCTTTCCCTTCAGGTCCGCGAGCGTCAGCGTCTGGATACCTCCGTCGGCGTAGTGCAAGGCAAATTCGGGCGCCGGTGAACCAACTTCCAGGCCTTCGCCGGCCAAAGTCATCGGATTGCCTTTAAATGTAATGACACCTGTTTGAGTCATCTCGCTTCCTGGGGGGTGTAATGCATGTCGAGTGAAATTCGTCCGCCATTTGCCGGACGATCTCGCCAGCAAGGGTGGTGCGCCGGCGATGCCCCAATTATGTTCCCGAATTCGATGGGCGTGAATGGGGGACGGTTTGTTCGAACGACCTCCCCGTCGCTGCCAAATTGTTGCTTCGATCGTCAACGACTACGACATGATGCCCCAAAACCGCACCACGCTCGCATTGTTTTCGTCCGCCGCCGTGTTCCTGGGCGCATTGTTCCTGGGCGTTTTCGTCCCCGTTGATCGATGCGATGCCGCCGGCGACAGCAAGTATGCCCATCACGATGGCAATGCCCGTTTCCTGCACCATATCCATCTTTACGACGCAAGCAACAAACGCATCGACCCCGATTCGACGACGCCCTATTCAAGCGTCAACACGTGTGGGCGCTGCCATGACTACGATACGATCTCACACGGTTGGCACTTCAATGCGTTCATGGCCGACACGGCCGACGGTCGCGAGGGTGAACCGTGGATCTGGACAGATGCTCGTACCGGAACCCAACTTCCACTTTCCTATCGCGACGGAAAGCAGAGCTTTGACCCAAGAAAACTTGGAATCGATCGCTGGTCAATGGTCAAGCAATTCGGGGGACGCCTTCCCGGCGGCCCCATCGGGGCACCTCCTGAACCCATCACGCCTGACGAAGCGGCACCGGATGAAGCGAACGCAGCATCAAACGAAGGCCAGTCAGGGGCTCCCGAATCACCGTCGCGTTGGGGCTTGACCGGATCGCTCGAAATCGATTGCTTGGCCTGCCATGGCGTCTCTGGGTCGTATGACTTTAACCAGCGGCGAGAGCAAATCGCGAAAGAAAACTTCGCCTGGGCGGCGACCGCGGCACTCCGCATCGCCGAAATCAAAGGCGACGTGTCTCGAATTAAAGACGGATCCGATCCGAACGACGAAGCGACGCAAAAGCGAATGCCGCAAGTGACCTACGATGCGCGGCGATTTGCGACCGACGGAACCGTGTTCATTGATCTGATCCGACAACCTGAAAATAACGCTTGCTATCAGTGCCATAGCCAACGAACTGTCAACCTTGCAACGCCCAATGACGCTGCCGGCCACGGTGACGATTTTGGCATCCAAGCTCGCTGGCCCCACGATCAAGACGTTCACTTGCGTGGCGGAATGAATTGCGTCGATTGCCATCGCAACGGAATCGACCATCACATCGTTCGCGGCTTCCCCGGCGAGGACCATCCCAGCGGCAAATCGATGGTGACGCTCTCGTGTGCGGGTTGTCACTTGGGAACCGAGTTTGCCACCAGTCACCTCGGCACCGAGGACGAACATGCGAAAGACGAACGACACGACGAATTCTCCACCGAAGATCTCGCCGGACGCTTGGGGTCGCCGCTACCCGGACACGCGGGACTGCCCGCATTGCACTTTGAAAAACTCTCCTGCACCGCATGCCACGCGGGCCCCATCCCACGTGACGAAGCGCTCGGCATGATGACTTCGCTGGCGCATTCACTGGGCGAAAAAGCACATCGTAGCGGCGAAGAACTCCCACGAATTCAAGGCCCGGTTTATGCCAAAGCAAACGACGGGCGAATCTATCCCCACCGCGTAATGTGGCCGGCCTACTGGGCAACCATCGAAGGCAGCAAGATCCAACCGATCGATCCCAATAAGCTATACGACATCACACGTCGCTCGTTGCGAGTCCGGAACAGCTTTGCCGAGGACATCCTGGAACCCAAATTGAAAAGCTCCGAATTGAAGGAACTGCTGGGCGAGGATCGCTACCGAACCAAAGAAGACGAGTGGACCGCCGAAGAAGCGGCAAACGTTTCCGCTGCGGTCCGCGAAGCCGGCCAAGCCTTGTTTGCCGAAAAGGTCTGGGCGTCACTTCGCGAAATCGAAAAAGAAACCGGCGCGGCGCAAGCGGTTTATGTTTCTGCCGGTTTCGTATACGCCGCCACAGACGAAGAAAACACACTAGAGAAAATCGAGATCGAAGACACCGATGCGATCGATATGATCCAGTGGCCGATCGCCCACAATGTCCGACCGGCCGGATGGGCACTCGGCGCGAAGGGCTGCGTCGAATGCCACCAAGACGACGGAAAGCTATTTGCGGGCACCGTCACGCCGCTCGGCCCCGGCCCCGACGCGGGATCGCCGATCACGATGGCATCACTGCAAGGCATCGACGCGAACCAACGATTGACATGGAATCAATTGTTTCAAAATCGGTCCAGCTTTAAGTACATCATCGCGGGATCAGTTCTGCTGCTCGCCGTTGCGGTCTTGCTAACCGCAGGAATCCTGCTCGGTCGTCTGGGAGTGAAAACGACTACGTCTTAGAAGCGATCGCTTCGTAGAAGAAACTGCTCCGTGAGGTAAAACGACTTGGTAAGTTACTTCATCGCATCCTGAGGAACGATTTTCTTTTCTTGCCAGTAAAATCCGTCGCCGCGTTTTTCCAAAATGCGGTGAGCACTGCCCGGTGCAAGGGGCGCTTCATCGTCCGGCAAGAACGATGACAATCGTTTGACCGCCGCTTTTTGCTCGTCCGTCAACACTCCGTCATCGATCAGATTGTTGTGCTCAAGTGGGTCAATCGATACGTCGTACAACTCCTGTTCCCCATCGGCGTACACAATGTATCGCCACCGCGTATCGCAGACCGAGTGGTTACCAGCGTTGTGAGTACAAATGGCGGGACGCTGACGCGTGGCTTGCGTATCGACCAACTGCGGGACCAAGCTGAGACCTTCCTGATTCGAAGGGACGGGAATGCCAACTAGCTCTGCGAGAGTTGGATAAAGGTCTAACAATTCCGCCGGCTGACTGCACTTTTTCCCAGACGAACACTCGAGTTCCGTCAATCCTTCGGGGACTGAAATGATCAAAGGAACCCGCGTTGAGTGTCGCCAGAGTGAATTCTTTCCAGAAATCGCTTTTTCACCTAAGTGATAACCGTGATCACTCCACAAAACGACAATTGTCGAATCTGCCAAACCATTCGACTCCAACGCATCAAGAATCCGCCCGACTTGGGAATCGACGAAACTGATCGAAGCAAGGTAGGAGCGCGTCAAGTTCTTAAGTTGGTTGTTTTCTTCTAACCAACTCGTCCGCGGTTCGGGTAAATACCAATGGATGTACCAGGATGATTCCGGGGTATCGTCCCGGTCACCCTGCAAAATCGGTGGACCGACCAGACTCTCTTCGGGATACATGTCGTACCACTGCTGCGTCACATAGCAGGGGACGTGCGGCAGGAAAAAGCCGACGGCGAGAAAGAACGGTTTGTCTGTTTGGCCGGCCAATTGCTCCAGTTGCTCAGTCGCCCAAGACGCGACTTCCCAGTCCCCTTTGTCCTCGTCGCGGTGAGGAAACGTTCCCCAGTCCATCAGCGGATTGTTGCCGCCGGGTGTCGGTCCGATCAGTTTCTGCTTTGGACGCGCGCCGACTTTTGCCGGCGGCCCCCAAACGTCGGCTTCTTTAGCCGCGTTCTTGCCACGACCGTTGCCGCCATGATGAATCTTCCCACCGATCAAAGTCTTGTAACCGTTGGACGCAAAGTGCTGAGGCATCGTCACGAGATCCTGCAGATCATCGACGTTGCGAATCCAAGGCGCCAAACCATAAACACCGGTACTGGTTGGGCGGCGACCAGTCATGATTGAAGTTCGCGACGGATTACAAAGCGGAGCTTGGCAATGGGCGTTGGTGAACGTGACCCCACGGGCGGCGAGTCGAGCCATCGCCGGGGTTTTCACCTGTGGGTGACCACCAAGAGGTTCGACCCAGTCGTTCAAATCGTCGATCGCGATCATCAAAACATTGGGAGGTCGATCATCCGCACGAGTGATCGCGGAGGCGAATACCCCGGCGAACAGGATGAGGGCAAGTCGAATGGCTCGGTGCATCGGTTGAGGCCTATGGAAGGTTTCAATGGGGTGGGGAAGTCGAAGATGGCGGGTTATTGTACAACGAACGCACAGCAACGATCGCGACGTTCGCTTTCCGTTTGACCTCTATCCTGACAACAACGGCGATTGACAACGTGCCCCAATTGATCCAGCTTCGTGATGTCACCGTGCGACGCGAACAAACGATTATCTTGGATCGGCTTTCAACGACGATTCCAAAGTCACGACACACGGCTGTCTTAGGTCCCAACGGTTCAGGAAAATCGTCGTTGCTGAAGCTACTGACCCGCGATTTTTATCCGTCAGTTGAGACGGACGGTCATCAGGGCGAGGTCAAAATTTTGGGCCGGAGCGATTGGGAGGTGTCTGACCTGCGGCGGTCGATGGGTATCGTTACGCCGGCGCTGGACAGTGAGTTTTCGCACGGGCGAACGGGACGGATGACAGTCAGCGAAGCAGTCGCGAGTGGCTTCACGGCGACAAGATTGAAAGAGTTCGGACCGAACATCACCGGCGAAGTCGCCGACGCGGTTGATCAAGCGATCAAGACCGTCGGAATGACATCGCTGGCAAGCAAACCTGTGGGACGTCTTTCGACCGGTGAGCGACGACGTACCATGATCGCCCGAGCCATCGTTCATCGCCCACCAATCTTTGTGTTGGACGAACCCACCGGCGGCTTGGACATGACGGCCAAAGCAAAGTTTCTCGAAATCATCGATTCCCTTGCCAACCAATCCGCGATCACGATGGTGCTGGTAACACACCATCTCGACGAAGTTCCTCCCCCGATGAATCACGTCGTTCTACTCGACCGTGGACGAATAGATTTCGACGGTAATAAACAAGACGGATTATCCGGCGATCGAATCAGCCGCCTGTTCAACATTCCTGTTTCGGTCTCCCGTGGCAACGATGGCTGGTACGAAGCTCGCATCAAAGGCTGACGTCGGCCTTAAAGCCCGTTCCTAAATCATCCTCGCTTCGGGCGAGTGATATCGCGAATCTAACGCACTGTTTTTACGCCCACCTTATTCACCGATCGCAACTGAATTTAGATGAAACTCGTTTCCTGGAATGTCAACGGAATCCGTGCAGCGATGGACAAGGGGCTCCGTGATTTTGTCGAACAAAATCAACCGGACGTATTGTGCTTGCAAGAAACCAAAGCGTCACCTGACCAGGTCAACACCGAATGGGCTTCTGAACTCGGCTATCACCTTTACTGGAACTCGGCCATCAAAAAAGGCTATAGCGGGACATCGATCTGGTCGAAGTCCGCCCCGACGAAAGTCACAGCGGGAATTGGTGACGACAATCACGACTCGGAAGGACGCGTGTTGACGGCGACCTACCCCAGTTTCCACTTGGTCAACGTCTACACGCCAAACGCGCAACGCGGGCTAACGCGATTGCCGTATCGACAACAGTGGGACGCTGTTTTTCTGGACTACGTCAAGAAACTCAATCGCCGGAAGCCCGTGATTTTCTGCGGCGACGTGAACTGCGCCCACAAGGAAATCGACTTGGCAAATCCGAAATCTAACCGAAAAAACGCAGGGTTCACCGAAGAAGAACGTGCGGGACTGGACAACGTCTGCGATGCCGGCTTCGTCGATTCATTCCGGCATTTTGACCAGTCGCCTGGCAAGTACACCTGGTGGACGTATCGCTCGGATGCGCGATCACGGAACATTGGCTGGCGATTGGACTACTTTTGGGTCGCCAAACGACTGATGAAAAACGTCGTCTCGTCTGACATCCGCGCCGAAATCCTCGGTTCGGATCACTGCCCGGTTGAATTGGTGCTGGAGACCGAGCAGGCGTAAGTCCGAAACACAAGAACGCTCCTTGCTGACGGACAGTGTCTTAGAAAAAAGAACGAAGGCGCTCGCCGCAATTGCAGCGATTCGCTTCGACGGTCAGACCAAGCGAATGACGTTCACGTTGACTGAGACGTGATTACGAAGTCGACGCCCGCTGCCCCCATACCGGAATTCCGCCGGCCAACGAAAACAGGGGACCGTCTTCACGACGGTCCCCTGCGATTGTCTTTACGTTCACGATCTAGCTAGCGATCGAACGCCTAAAACCCTTCGGGCTGATAACGAATGAATCCGGTTTCTTCGTCAATCGTGTCGTAGAAACCTTGTTGGATTTCGGTTGCTTCTTCGCTGGGCATGAACATTGCCATCGTCCGCTGGCCCGGCTGCTTAAAGATTGCCTGCAGATCTTTCGACGTTGGCAACAAGCTTTGACGCTGGACAACGTAGTAAACACGTTCGGGCTGATTGGCCGACACCACGGCTTCGTCATCCTCAGCCGTGAACACCGCCTTCATAAAATCAGGACCAACCGAATCGAGTTCGGGCACATTGCCAATCGAGAACTGACCGAAGCCGACCATGTTGTACCAGCTGAAAGGCCCGACTTCCTGGTAGAAGTTATCTTGGCGGTCTTCGGGGACCAAGTCTTCTAGTTTCGCACCTTCACTGATTTGCTTGGCGATCGCTTTCGCTTCTTGCTCGGCCAGAACGCGGGCCTCCTTGATGCGGATCGCTTGCACAACTTCGTCACGAATGTCGTCAAGCTCCGGCGTGTAAGCTTCGGTCTCGTCGGTTTTCCAAGTCAGATAGTGCCGCTCGGCACCAAGATCGACCGTGTCGATGGGGCGGAACTTCGGCTGCTTGATCACTTGCTCTCCCAAGCCGAACATCATCACCGCGAACGGAATCGCTTGGCGGGTCAGTGCGGTGGATTCGTCGACAGAATCGTTGATCGGCTCATTTTCGAGCGACACGATGGTGTGGGGTCCGATCTGACGGTGGGTCAAACCGAGGTCCTTCGCGAGCGCCTCCAAATTCGGGCGCGGCGGAGGCTCCGCGGATTCGTCGCCATCGGTCAACGCACGCTGACTGAAGTACTTCTTCATCACGACGCGGGCCTTGGCGAGTGCCTCATCGCGGGCTTGGCGAGCCGGTTCCTCGACCATTGATTCGACGATCTGATCGCGTACGTCTTCAAAGGGCTGATAACGAGACTCCTCGGTCGCCGGTGCGTCCGCTTCCTCCGCAGCTGGCTCGTCGGTGGTTTCTGACTCGGCCGCAGTCGCTTGGTCCGCCTCGGCAGGTGCTTGCTCGCCTTCGGTCGAAGCGTCCGCTTGCATCGCAACCAACTGAACGGCACGTTCGCCGACGCGAGAGGCTTGGTCTTCCTCATCGACAGCTTCACCCTCGGCGGGCTGCTCATCGCTGGGGGCCTCTTCTTCGGCTGATTCCTCACCAGTTTCGGGTTTCTCTGAAGCATTGTCTTCGGTCTCTTCCGCAGACGTTTCTTCGGAGTCAGCTTCTGCCTTACCTTCGCCTTCGGCTGTCTCGTTCGCCGGTTGTTCGTCGAGCTTGCTTGCCGCTTCGATCTCGCTTGCGAAAGATTCGACCTGCATCGCTCGCTTTTGAGCGGCCTCTTCAGCAGCTTTCTCTTCAGCAGCTTTCTCGTTCGCGGTGTCGTCGCCCTCCATCTCAGCCGTTTTTTCAGCTCCGGCAGGTTTTTCTTCTGGGGCAGGCGTTTCATCGGACGTCTTCTCCGAAGCGTCCCCTGATTTCATTTCGGGCTCCGCCGCCGGCGTGTCCGATTCGGGTTGGTCACCGGTGGGTTGCCCCTCGCTTGGCTCCGTTGTGGCGGGTTCTGTGACGCTTGGCTCGGTGATCACATCGTCGGGCAAGACAAACGCGCCGCCGGCTTTACGGCGATCGTACTCCGCACGAATTTCTTCTTCGGTCAGCTTTTCTGCTGCGGCGTCGCGGAACGACTGCAGATCGGCGAGCAGGTATTCGAAGCTAGCCGATTCGCGACGGCGGAAGCCTGGCTCGGGCGATTGATTGTTTGGGAAACGATCTTTACCGGCTTCGTAAAGAGCCACGACGCTGGATTCGGACGGGTTCGCGTTTGTCTTGGGAACAAAATCGTTCACCAAGACACCGTACGCATTGATGGTCGCTTGCTGGTTCAGCTTAAGAAAGTTCGTCCAGTGATCCAGTGGCGACAGCAACGGCATCCCGCCGATGCTGACCGATGCGTTGGCGGCTTGGAAATAAAGTTGAGCGAGCAATTGCTTGCGGAGCATGTCCAGAAGCTGATACTCACCCATTTGGTTGTTCGTTTCGCTGCGAAGCAGAGCGTAGCGTTGGCGTTCGGTAATCAATCCGTTGGTGAATCGATCCAGCCAACTTCGGATCGAGGTATCGTCTAGCTCCAAGCCTTTTTGCTGGGCGAGGGTCGCAAACTGGAGGGTCCGGATCGACAGCTCGTCGCTGGGTGTCTGCTGGATACCGACCGATTGAATTTGCTGGGTTTGCGGATCGACAGTAAAAATCTCGGGCGTTCCGCCGCGGCTGATCGTCAACTGGGCCAGCTTTCGCAAATACTGGACGGTCGAGTAGTGGTTTCGTGTAAAGGCAGAGACTCGGCTGGCGTTCAGCGACACGCCTTCGAATTCAGCCAACACCGGGTCAGTCATCCCCGGTCCGGAGCTTCGCATGTACTGAGAAACCGCCGGTAGCACGACGAAGGCAAACATGGCCAGCAGGATCAAGCCGGTCATCATGACCTTTTGATTGCGTCGAAACAGCTCCAGGGGATTCATAGCGGGGACTTTTTAGCAGTGAAAGGGAATCGAACCGGTCAAATGGAAGCGGAAAGCGTATCGCCGCGAGTTTTCAAGGGTCAAGCGGGAATTGGGCCAAACTCGCCCTTATCGTCACAGATCCACCGCTTTTGTAAACGTTCCAGCTTCACCAGTCGCGGACAGTTTGTGATACTTGCCGACTTTCCAAACTTTTTCCAAGTCGGGGGTCAGAATTGCCGACGACTCGAAAAATCGCTTGTCTTTGTGAAAAACTCTCTGGTCGCGGACAGCCGACCGAGAGAATCTTATTCGGACAGAGCGGATTGACGAAGGTAGGTTACCCCCGCTACCACTAAACCGACCGGTTCCGTTCTACCGTCCCTGAGCAGCATTCCTGCAACAGAGCCTTCCTGAGCAGAGCATCTTTTTAATGGCCAAGAGCAGCGGCAAGAGTCTGGTGATCGTCGAATCACCCGCGAAAGCACGAACGATTTCCAAATTTCTGGGCAGTGGTTACCAGGTCGAGGCCAGCATTGGACATGTTCGCGACTTGCCCGAAGGAAAAAAAGACGTCCCGGACAAGTACCGCGACAAACCCTGGGCCTACCTGGGGGTCAACGTCGACGAAGACTTTGAGCCGTTGTACATCGTCCCAACGGACAAGAAAAAACACGTCAGCATGCTGAAGGCGGCACTCAAGGAAGCCGACAGCCTCTATCTCGCGACCGATGAAGACCGCGAAGGAGAAGCGATTAGCTGGCACCTTCACGAGTTGCTCAAACCAAAAGTCCCGGTCCACCGCCTCGTTTTCCATGAAATCACCAAAGAGGCGATCGGGGACGCACTCGAGCACACCCGCCAGATCGACGAGGGATTGGTCCGAGCCCAAGAAACCCGCCGGATCATCGACCGTCTCTACGGCTACGACATGTCGCAATTGCTGTGGCGAAAAGTCGGAAAAGGCACCAGCGCCGGGCGTGTCCAAAGTGTTGCCGTCCGGCTGATTGTCGAACGCGAACGGGAGCGGATGGCCTTCGTCCGCGCGACTTACTGGGATATCGACGCTGTCTTCAATACCGAAGCCAACGAATCGATGGTCGCCACACTGACCCGCTACCAAGACAAACGCGTCCCGGCAGGAAAAGACTTCGATAGTGAGACGGGCAAGCCGACCCGTGACAACCTGTTGCTGCTTACCGAGCAGGAAACGAACGATCTCGCCGAACGGCTTCGCACCACCGCATTCTCGGTCACGAAGGTCGAGGTCAAACCGTTTTCCGAACGGCCGCGAGCCCCCTTCACCACCAGCACGCTTCAGCAAGAAGCGAACCGCAAACTTGGCTTCGGTGCCAAGCGGACGATGAATGCCGCCCAACGCCTGTACGAAAACGGTTACATCACGTACATGCGTACCGACAGCACGATACTCAGCAAGGAAGCGGTCTCGGCGGCTCGATCGCTTGTCCGCAGCGAGTACGGCGAAAACTACTTGCATCCGGACGTGCGTGTTTACAAAGGCAAGGTCAAAAATGCGCAGGAAGCCCACGAAGCGATCCGCCCGGCGGGAACCAGTTTCCGAACCCCCGAATCGGTCCGGGGCAAATTAGATAGCGACCAATTCCGACTTTACGATCTGATTTGGAAACGAACGGTCGCCTGCCAAATGGCGGACGCCAAAAAACAACGGATCAGCGTCGTCATCGAAGGCGGTGAAGCAACGTTCACCGCAACCGGAACCAGCATTCTGTTTGAAGGGTTCCTGCGTGCCTACGTCGAAGGGAGTGACAATCCGGAAGCGGAATTGGCCGACAAGGAACGGTTGCTTCCCAACGTCAGCGAGAACGATCCGCTTGCACCGAAGTCGATGGATCCGAAGAGCCACACGACTCAGCCGCCGGCGCGGTTCACCGAAGCTTCTCTTACCCGGACACTGGAAGAAAAAGGCATCGGTCGCCCCAGTACGTTTGCGTCAATCATTGGCACCATCACCGACGAACGCCGTAATTACATCTACAAAAAGGGCAACGCCCTCGTCCCGAGCTGGCGTGCGTTCAGCGTCACGCGGTTGATGGAAGAGCACTTTGGAACGCTCGTCGATTACCAATTTACCGCCGACATGGAGGACTTCCTGGACTCCATCAGTCGTAACGAAGGCGGCGCACTGGAATATCTGCGTCGGTTCTATTTTGGTGACGAAGCAGCGGCGGCCGACGCCGATCAGAACATCGCTAACGCCACCGGCAAGGTCAACCACAATGTCGCCTTGAAACCGCGACTGGAAAAAAAGCTCGAAGAAATCGATCCGCGAAAGACCGCCCGCTTCTTGGTCGGAGTGCCCGAAGAAGGCGAATTTCGCGAAGAGGTATTCGTCCGCGTTGGCAAATACGGCCCATTCTTGGAGCAAGGCGAACGCAAGGCACCGATCCCGGACGGCATGCCGCCTGACGAACTGGACCTTACCAAAGCCCTCGAATTGCTCGAAGCCGGCCAGATCGAAGAAGAGCCTTTGGGGACACACCCCGAAACAGGAAAGCCGATTTACGTCAAAATCGGACGCTTTGGCCCCTACATCCAATTGGGTGAGCCTGACGACCCGGAAAAGAAAAACCAGTCGTTGCTGCGTGGCATGTCGGCCGAAGACCTAAGCCTGGAAATGGCCTGTAAGCTGCTCGAGCTGCCGCGAACGCTGGGCA
Source organism: Roseiconus lacunae (assembly GCF_008312935.1). Lineage (NCBI taxonomy): Bacteria > Pseudomonadati > Planctomycetota > Planctomycetia > Pirellulales > Pirellulaceae > Roseiconus > Roseiconus lacunae. Next base: position 349,038 of record NZ_VSZO01000002.1, read on the forward strand.
ATTTCCCCGACAACGACCAACCGATCCAGGCATTCGACGGACGCTATGGGCCGTACGTCAAATGCGAAAAAGAAACGCGTTCGTTGCCCGAAGGCGTCTCGCCACTGGAAGTTACACTCGACGAAGCGATCAAGCTGCTGCGGGAACCCAAACGCCGCGGACGCTCCGCCCCGAAGGAACCGATCAAAATCTTTGAAAATAAATCGCCGGTCACCGAAGGCGAGGTCAAAGTGCTCGACGGACGCTATGGCCCCTACGTGACCGACGGCGAAACGAACGCGTCGCTGCCCAAGGGGACAGACCCCAAGGAGATGACGTTCGAAACCGCCCTCGACCTACTCGCCGAGCGGGCCGCCAAGGGAGGCGGAAAGAAGAAAAAGAAAAAGAAGGCGACCAAGAAAAAAGCGACGAAAAAGAAAGCCGCTAAAAAGAAAACAACCAAGAAAAAGGCCACCAAAAAGAAGGCGGCTAAGAAAAAGGCGTCGAAGAAAAAAGGGGCCAAGAAGAAGGCCTGATCCACGGATACCGAGTTCCGCCGCGAGCAAAAACCGACTAAACTTCGCGGCCCAAATACAAACAACCCCGTAAATACCCGCTTTTGGAGCATCCTATGCCAAGTGGCATCGAACGCCGTCGCGAGATCCGTCGTCTACGAACCCGCCGCAAAAAAGTGGCAAAACTGCTCGCTCGTGCCAAATCCGGCTCGATGGAAAAGGGCGAAGTCGCTCGCAAACTGCGCGCGCTGACCCCCGGCGCGGACGTCATCATCGAACGCGAAGGCCTCAACGCCTAACGTAGTGTCGGTGCAGCGGATTCGGGACAACGTCAGCCGGGCATACGCTTCGGTCCTGCGATCGGTGTCCTTACCGCAGTGATGGATGCCGCGAGGCGGTTTCAGTCGCGTTCGAGGAAATCGTGCTCAAGGAACGGTGCATTCGTGCTTCGTCAACCTTTGATTTTAGGATTCGCCGCATGGTGCTCGCGACGGTTTCGGTGCAGTAACCGCGACTAACGCCCGGCGGCTGATGAGCCGAACGCGATTGCGCCGCGTCTTGGTGTCGCCAAGACGTATTGGCCGTGCGGCTCGCGCCGTCGCGCTCACCAAAGAACGCTCGCGTGTGGGTCAGGCAATCACTCTGCCCGCGGGAGAATTCGGGCTCCGGCCCATCCTGGCGGCAAGCCGGAAATCGAAAGTCGTGGCATCACCGCCGATGTCACGCCCCCGCCTTCCTTCAAAGGCATCGCACAAGCGAAACGACGCGTCCTTCGCATTCGCCGCCGAACCGCCCCCCCCTCCTACCTCTTCGGCCAGAAAATTCTTCTATCTTTGGCTGAACCCTCTTCGGGCATCCGGCGTAGGTGTCGGCTAACGTCTGAATCTCATTCCACAACACAGGACGATCATGTTAGAGAACGATCAGCGGCGTCCGATGATCGAAGCCGACGGACTGAGCAAGTTCTACGGCCCATTCGCCGCCTCGCGTGAAGTGACGTTTTCAGTCATGCAGGGTGAACTCGTCGCATTTTTGGGGCCCAACGGTGCCGGCAAGAGTACGACGATGAAGATGCTCACCGGCTATATCGCCCCCAGCGAGGGCGAAGCACGGATTGCTGGCCACAACATGATGCACGAGCGCATCGAAGGTAGCCGGCACCTGGGTTACCTCCCCGAAAGCGGGCCGCTGTACATGGAGATGACTCCGTCGGGAATGCTCGACTTCTTTGCCGAAGCCCGCGGGTTGGTTGGTGCGAAGAAACGCGATCGGATAGAAGCGGTCGTCGACATCTGCGACCTTTCCTCGGTGATGTACAAACCGATCAGCAAGCTTTCCAAGGGTTTCAAGCAACGGGTCGGGATGAGTCAAGCGTTGCTTCACGATCCGGACGTGTTGATTCTTGACGAACCGACCGCCGGTCTAGACCCGAACCAAATCCGCGGCGTTCGTAAAACGATGCGAAAATTGGCCGAAACGAAAACGATCCTGCTCTCGACTCACATTTTGCAAGAAGTCGAAGCGATGGCCAACCGAGTCGTCATGATCAACGAAGGCCGCATGGTGTACAGCGGAGACGTCGAGGGCTTACGGGTTCGCGGCGACAACGACCTGGACGAAGCGTTCTATCGGTTGACCCATAGCGACGCCCACGCCTCCGCAGAATCCGCATAAAAAATCCATCGCCCCGGCGATGCCCTTCCGACCATTTGGCGGGCCGACATTTACGCCGGTGATCCCTACCCGCATCCTCCGAATTCCCCCACTACTTCTGCTCGATTCGATATGAACGACAGCCTTTATGCGTTACTGAATCTGGTCATTATGGACGCCATTTTTATGTGCGTCGTGTTGGCCATCTTTGGATTGATCGCAGGAACCAAACGCGCCGCCTTTGCGGTGATGAAGCGGAACTTTGTCGGCTACTTTAGCAACCCGACCGGTTACGTTTTCCTGTGCATCTTTGTTTTTCTGACGTCGGTCGCCGCGTTTTGGCCTTATGAGTTCTTCAACCAAAACCTGGCCACGCTCGACCAACTTAACTATTGGTACCCGTTGATCATGCTGGTGTTCATCCCGGCGATCACGATGAGCATCTGGGCCGAGGAGAAACGGGCGGGAACGGACGAATTGTTGCTGACGCTACCGGCAGATGACTTTGACATCGTGATCGGAAAGTACATGGCAGCCGCCGCGATTTTTACCGCGTCGTTGCTGTTCAGCCAGTTGAGCACCTTCGTCACCTTGACGGTGCTTACCGAAGGCAGCTTGGACACCGGTCTGATCTTTTCTACCTACATAGGATATTGGTTCGTCGGAATCACGATGATCGCGATCGGGATGGTGGCGTCGTTCTTGACAGGTAACCTGACCGTTGGGTTTGTCTTAGGAGCATTGTTCAATGCACCGCTCGCGTTCGCGTCGCTTGCCGATTCGGTCGTCCCCAATCGTGAAGTGTTTGGCGTGAACCTGACCGAAGCGGTCCAAGCGAGCGGTATCGCTCGTCCGTTTGATGACTTTGGTCGCGGCGTGATCAGTGTTTCGTCGATCACCTACTTTGTCCTGGTCACCGTCGTTGCGCTTTACGCTTGCATGGTGCTGATCGGCCGCCGTCACTGGACCGGTGGTAAAGACGGCAACACGATGGCGTATCACTACGTCGCTCGAATCCTGGCGTTGATCTTGATCACGACCAGTGCCGTCGCCCTGTTCCGTCACCGCGATCCAAAACGCTTTGACATGACCGAAGGCAAAGTCAGTTCGCTGGCACCGGCGACGAGCAAATTGATCCGCAACCTGGAATCGGATCGCCCGATCAAAATCGACGCGTTCATCAGCAAAGACATCCCCGAGATGTACGCCCGAACGCGATACGAACTGATCAACTTGCTGAAAGAATTCCGTAGCGAAGCGGCTGCGAACGGCCGTACCATCGAAGTCAATCTTCAAGACGACATCGACCTTTTTAGCGAAGAAGCCGCTCTCGCCTCGGAACGATTCGGCATCGAACCGGTGACACGAATGGTTCGCGAGCAGGGTTCATTTCAACAGAAACGCTTGATCATGGGGGCCGCATTCCGGGCCGGCCTTGAAAAGGTCGTCGTACCGATTTTCGAATACGGGATTCCAGTCGAATACGAACTCGTCCGCTCGATCAACACCGTCGCACGTGGCGAACGAAAACGTCTCGGTGTTGTCCGTACCGATGCCCAATTGATGGGCGGTGTTTCGATGGCTGGCATGCAAATGCGGCGCATCGAAAAACACCCCTTGATCGACGAATTGAGCAAGCAATACGACGTCGAAGAGATCAATTTGGACGCTCCGGTCGACCCGGAAGTCTACGACGCACTCCTGGTCGTCCAACCTTCCTCACTCGCGCCGCCTCAGTTCGAACGACTCCTCGAAGCACTTCAATCGGGGATCCCGACGGCCATCTTCGAAGACCCGTTTCCGTTTGCTCGACCAGAAATCACCGCGACTGGTTCGCCGAAGCAATCCGGTGGTGGAATGTTCGGCGGCGGCGGACAACAACCCAAAGGCGACATCCGCGAACTTTGGAACGTCCTGCAACTGCAAAGCAAAGGTCAAGCCGGCGTCCCCTATTACAACTGCGACATCGTTTGGCAGGACTACAATCCGTACCCGAACTTGGAAATGAACGTCGACCCATTTTGGGCATTCATTGATGAAAACGCACCGGGTGTCGAAGCCGGACAGGCGTTGAGTTCCCAAAGCCCGATCACCGACGGGTTGCGACAAGTACTCGCGCTCTACGGCGGAACAATCGCACCGGCCGAGGACGCGACGCTGAAGCACACGCCACTGCTCAGCACCGGCGCGGTTAGCGGAACGCTCAACGTCGCCAAGCTCAATCAGCTCATGCAAACCGGTATGGCCGGCCTCGCCAACGCCATCGAGGGTAGTGATCCCAATCAGGTGATGGCGATGACAATCGAAGGTGAAGCGGCAACGACCGAGTCATCGGAGGAAGACGCGGCGGAGGGGACCGATCCCGAGACAACCAAGTCCAATGCGCGATCGATCAAAGCGGCTTACGTCGCCGATACCGATCTGATGCTTGAGGTGTTCCTGCAAATTCGTGCCGACCCCAATCAAGCGGCGGAGCTTCGTTTCCAATTTCAGAACGTCACATTCTTGCTGAACATCATTGACTGGTTGACTGGCGAAACCGACTTTATCGAGGTTCGCAAACACGAACCACACTTCGCCAGCCTGCGGATGATCGACACGGAAAAGGAGGTCGCCAGCAGAGAAGTTCGCAAGAAACGCAAGGAGTTTCAGGAACAAAGCAAGGCCGCGGTTCGTGAAGCAGAAGAAGCGATGGACCGTGAGTTGCAAGACTTGCAAGAAGAGATCCAGGAACTAAGAAAGAAGAGCGAAAGCGGCAACATCCCGCAGTCGGTGATGAGCGCCAAATCGATCGAGTTCCAAACGATCCAAAGTCAACTTCAACGAGCCCTGGACGTCAAACGAGCCAAGGCGGAACGCGAAGGCGAACAAAACATCGCTCGGATTCAGCGAGAATCGGATCAGAAGATCACCGCGATTCAAAACCAAGTGAAAGCGTACGCGGTTGCCTTACCCTGCATTCCGCCATTAGTCGTCGGCGTTTGCGTGTTCGCCTCGCGACGTCTGCGAGAACGGGAACACATCAGTAAAGCTCGACTGAAATAGTCCGTTCGAAACTCACTACCAAACTAAAACCCGCCGGTTCAAACTTCGCCGGCGAGTCAATCCAACACCTCCAAGCAAAACGTTTTAATCAAGAGATTTGACGGTGAACGAAACCAACAAAACTGGGATCTTTTGGGGCGTCGCCTTGGCCACCGCTTTGATCGCCGCAATTGTCGTCTGGCCCAAAACGAATGACGAAAGCGAAGATGGCTACGGTAGGTTCGTCGGCGAATTCCTCTTTCCCGAATTCAAAGATGCGCTCGCGGCGTCGAGTTTAAAGATCGTTACGTTCAACGAAACGCTGGGCGAACTGAAGAATTTCGAAGTTCGCAAGGATTCCGATACCGGCGTCTGGACGATTCCATCGAAAGGCGGCTACCCGGCCGATGCGGTCGAACAGATGAAGGACGCCGCTAACGCATTCGTCGGTCTGAAGGTCTTGGACGTTCCGACCGACAACCCCGAAGACCATTCGGGAATGGGCGTCGTTGAACCCAAACTTGAAACCCTGGATGTCGGCGACGAAGGCGTCGGTCGTTTGGTGACATTCAAAGACCAGTCACAGCAAGCACTGGCGTCTTTGATCATCGGCGGTGAAGTCAAAGGGCAGGAAGGTCAGATCTACGTCCGTAAGCCGGGTCAAGATCCGGTCTATGTCGTCGCGTTGGACGACCAACCCTTGACGACCGACTTCGAAGATTGGATCGAAGAGGACTTGCTGCAACTGAGCAGTATCGATGTCGAGAACGTTGAAATCAATGACTACAGTGCCAACCTGGGACTCCAAGGACGAGTCGAAATTGATCAAAACTATGTCGTCGAATTGGAAAAAGACGGTACCACATGGAAGCTCGCTTCACTGAAAGAATACGACAAGACAAACCCTCGTGCTGAACCGAGTGAAGTCGAAATCGAAGATGGGAAAAGCCTTAACGGCCAAAAGATGACCGACTTGGCTAACGCGCTCGATGACTTACGTTTCGTCGACGTCAATCGAAAGCCCGAAGGTATCAGTGCCAACTTAAAGGCAGACAAGGATTTTGCCTCCGACAATGACTCGGCATTACAGTTGGCCGCCCGCGGATTCATTCCTGTTCCGCTCGGCGAAAATGGTGAAATCGAAATCCTTTCGGCGAATGGTGAGTTGACCGCAACGACTAAGGATGGCGTCAAGTACATCCTGCGGTTTGGCAACATCAGTGGCACCGCCGAAAAATCGGATGGTGACGACGAAGACGAGTCCGAAAGTGATGCTGGTGGCGTCAATCGTTACCTCATGGTGACCACCGAAGTTGATGATTCGAAGTTCCCGCCGCCGGATCTCAAACCGATCCCGCAAACAATCGAAGAACTCGATGCGCTCGATCGTGCCGAAGCCGAAGCGGCTGCCGCAAACGCCCCCGAGCTGAATCCTACGCCTGCTCAACCAGATCCGCCCGCACCGGCGACCGATGCGAACGCGACCACAGAGGACAACCAAACGGAAACCAGCGAAGCGGATATGACCGAAGCTGAAGCCGATACCCCAGAGAGTTCGACCGACGAGGAAGCCACCGCTGCTGCCCCCGAAGCGGAGATGGCCGAAGAGGATTCGGCGGCAGATAATTCAGCAAGCGGTGAATCAACGATTGAATCGCCCACGGAGACCGCCGATGACGCCGGCGAAACCGAAGTCAGCGGTGAAGGCGAGTCAACGGTGACCGGTGAAGGCCAAGAGCCACAAGCGGATGCTGCTGACGACCAAACCGAGACTCCTTCGGGTGAGGACGCTGCCAACGAAGCCGATACGGACCAACCGGCTGAGGATCAAACCGCAGCGAAATCCGACGCTGAGGCCCCCACCGCGTCAGATTCTGAGTCTGAACAGTCTGCCGCGATGGCGGAACAGCCGGTTGCCGAAACCGAGGAAGAAAAGCTGGAACGATTGGCTGCCGTTCAAGAGAAGATCACGAAGGAGAATGAGCGCAAGCTGGAAGAACGAAAAGAGAAACTTCAGCAAGCTCAACTCCAAAGCAAAACTCTTAACGAGCGGTTTGCCGATTGGTATTACGTCATCCCCGAAGCGACTTATTCCAAGCTGCGAATCAGCCGCGAAGAGTTGTTTGAAAGCGAAGACGCCGCCCCTGCGGCTCCCAGCTTCAATCCCGCCGCGGGCCCGCCCGGAGGATTCCAGGGCTTTCCGCCAGGCCTTGGCAATTAGGGCATTTGAGAATGTGGCGATAACCACGAGCCGGACGCGCTAGCGTCGGGCCTACGTTGCAAGAACCATGCAACAAACCGTACGCGCCGTCCGGCGCCGCCGGCTCACAAGTTGGCTAACATCGAGTCCATGATGCGACGCCGTCACTTCACAGACGATCCGAATTTCAGATGCTGACGAAACACTTGAATTGAATCAGCGATCTGGTCGTCTAGTTCCGTTATCGGGGGAATTCACCAAGACGCACGACGATGGGTCGGCCTCGCGATCGCGTTGGTGTGCGACGCCCTGACCGAGCGTGGCGACTTTGCTTGTGATAGCGACCGCATGGCTACGGTCACGCTTTGACAAGCGTCATGTGGGTGACGTTCATTTGGCCGCCGCCCTGGGTCGCTGCCGCGGCGATGCAGTAACCTTGAGTTGTGTAGATACCCAGGATCTGCGGGGCCGAACCGCCTTGTGCGATGCTTTGCAACGCTTCCATTGGGACGTGATCGCTGGGTTTAAATTCGGCCAGGACTTCGACAGTTCCCTTAAGTGTTTGCCAAGCCGCATTGCACGACGGCGTTGCGACATGGGCAACGCGAAGGGCTCCGTTCTGCTTGTATGCAGCGAGGTAACACCCCGAAAAATTTGAGCTGATTACGTCGCGTCCCTGAGGCAACACGTAGTTAATTGCGTTGGGCCGATAGGGTAGATAAACGACATCGTTGTTATCGAGGGTCAGCACTTGGTTGGACGCTTGCTGCTGTCCACCGCTTCCATCCACATCGGCGGTTAGCAAGGCGGTGCGAACATCGCCGGTGAGCGTCATACCTTTCAATGAGTTTTCGATCATAGCGAGGGTTCTTGTGGATTCTTGGGACTCGGCTGACGAGTGCGACGATGTTGGTAAAACGCGATCGTCGCGTGAAACGCAGAAACCTAGGTTTGCCTCACAGCCACCAAGCGAGAAAATGGCGGTGTTGCCGAAGGTTTTACCGGTGCAGACGCGTCACTGCTTGAATGACCCTGATGACCGGAACGAGGCCGGTATTGGAAGACATCTCAATAGGGTTGGCGCCGTTGCTGTCGCGTAACGGACACGGCCCCCGGCAGCATTCGTGAATGATCGAGATCCAGCGCCAGGTTTCTGATGGCCAGCAGTAATGATCGGAGCTTTCGGCTGTCCAAGAAACGGTGCCAAACTCCGTTGCCAGTTTCGGTCCCTTGATTGCCGGTCGAAGCGTGCCCCAGATCAGTCACGTAACGCACACGTTCGCCCTCGACATGAGGCCGAGGTTCTGAAGTCCCGTGTTGGGGTTTTCTTCCCGCAACCGGCTACGTCTAGCGGCTACGGCTTTCGTCTCAAGGGGCCGTCGCGTTAGTTTGATCGCAGCTCACCGGTCATTCGCTGAAACTCTTTGCGAATCGCATCGTTATTGAATTCACGTAACGATGGCACCTTCAGTTTCATCAATGCGTCAAAGTCCCGCCGACCGCTGTTCATCAGCTTGGCTACGTCACTGGAAAGCTTCACGGTGTCGTAGGTATTCATTGCCGTGGCAAGATTTTTTTGCGCACGTTTGTTTTCGGTCGCAATTTGCTCAGCGTTCTGCTCTAGAAACTCGATGTACAACTTGGCGGTATGGCGAGTCAATTCGTTTGATTCGATGTTGCCGCGCAAGGTTTCGACGTCACCGCCTTTGGCCTTGATCAACACTTGCGCCTGCTGAATATTCTTCGTCGCTTGATCGGAGAATCCGTTTAGCTTTGGAATGTAAACGGTGTTAATGTCGCGGATGAATGTCTTTTGAATTCGATCCATGACATGAACCAAGACAACGTACATGCCATAGTACCGTTTCGAGGTCTCCAAGGCTTCGCCGCTCTGTTCGGTCAATTCTTGGAGCTGGGTGGTGAGCTGTTTGATGTTATCGAATACCACCGCCATCGAAACGATGTCATCGCCAGAAACGGATGAAAGCAGCGAGTCAACGCTTGCTTCGTCGACTTCGATTCCGATGCGGGTCAGTTCTTCGGCAAACGTTTTCTTGAGTGCCGCTAATTGCTCTCGTTGCTGTTCGATAGAATCTTGTTCGGATTTGATTTGTTCATCGATTGCTTCTTTGGAAAGTTCAAACGGGTTCACCTTTTCAAGTTGCGATTGATCTTTTGCCCACGCCGCACTTAGACGTTGCCGCCGATAGTCGGCGATTTTTTCTTGCGACTGCGCGATCGCTTCGGTCGCTTGCCGGATCTGCTGGCGATAGTCGCTGACCTCCGACAGGCTCAATGCGACGATAGCTTCATCGAGCAACTCATTGATTGCCGCCGAGTTGGATTGTTTATCCGTTCGGAATGGGATCGATGAGCTATCGGGCAAGTCGGCGTGCTGATCGACCAAAACTCGCGTTTCCTCTAGGGTCGGCAGCACCGCTTCCAGCAATCGACCGATACGCTGCTTGGCCGAGTCTTCCTCGGCTGAAATTCCGCTGGTTTCGGAGACGACCGCGACAACTTCCGGCGATGTTGCGCTCGTATTGCTAGTTTCTGATCCGAAATATGGCAGCCGATCACACCCGACGCTCCCAGCAACCAAGAGCAAAAGAGGCGTGCCGGCGGTCAGCAGGGATCGCCCTAGTCGATTGAATTGGCAGTGAATCAGGGGTAAAAGTGGCATCGTCAATGCGCCATCGGTCGATTGGGAAAATGGGAACTCTATGCCTTTATTGTACGGCATAAAAACAAGTGCTCGAGGGCGCACGAAGCGACGGTTCGCGTCCGATCCCCCGAGGGTCCCGGCAAATCATGCGGTATTTCATCCGCCGGTCGAAATCAGCCGATTGGCGGGAGACAGCGTCGTGTCGTCATCCCCGGGCCTAACGGGCATCGACAGACCGCTCGTACTCAAGACAGTCATCAATGCGAAGCACTCGAATTACCAACCGCGAAGTTCGCGGGTTCATCTTCGCTTTGCCCGATGCCCAGTGAATTTCGTCAGGCCTTGTATTTTCAGCCCCCAATTCGGGCACAAAAGCGATTCCTTGGCAATGTTTTCCACATCTACCCGCGCCCGATTCGCACTGACTCGCCCCCCCGAACCTGTTAAGCTGTCAGTGAAAGTCAACCATATCCCCCGTTCCAATCGCAATCACGATGAACACTCGGTCATGCTTGGTCTCGGTGTGCGTTAGCGTAGTCGTTTTGCTGCTCCCAGCGTCCAACGCCAAATGCGAGGAATCGAGTAAACAGGTTCGCTCCGGATACAATCTGCTGACCGATGAAAAGGCGGTCGAGGTTGGTCAGTCACTCAAAGGACTCGCGTTCACAACGGTGGATGGTGAAGCGGTCTACTTGAACGAAGTTGTCCAAGACGGACCGGTTGTGTTCATTTTCTCTTCGACGGTTTGTCCGCTCGCGAAGCGATACACGTCAAGGCTCAATCGGATGCAGGAAGACTTCGTTCGAGACGGAGTTCGACTGTTCGCAGTCTTCGCCAATAGCGACGAGACCGACGAAGGAATCACCGATTATCGGGACCGTGCCAAATTCCCGTTTCCATGTGTTCGCGACCGCCATGGTTACCTGGCGAAACGACTTGGCGCAACGATGACTCCGCAGGCGTTCCTTATCGATCAGCACTCGGTTATTCGCTATCGGGGCGCGATCGACGATAACCGCTATGAAAATCGTGTCAAAGGAACGCATTTGCGGACCGCTCTGACAGATCTGCTCGCCGATCGCCCGATCACGGTCACCAGTACTTCGTCGATGGGATGCAGCATTCACTTGGACGAAATTCGCGAAGATGACCAGGTCACTTACTCCGGTCATGTTGCTCGGATATTGCAAGACAAATGCCAAAGTTGTCACCGCGAAGGCCAAATTGCTCCCTTCGCGATTGAAGATTACGACGATGCCGTTCGCTGGCGAACCGAGATTGCCGCCTACACCGAATCTCGTGTCATGCCTCCCTGGAAAGCGTCGCCCTCGGTGGGGCACTTCAGCAACGACCTTAGTCTTTCCGATTCGGAAATCGACTTGATCGCTCGCTGGGTCGAACAGGATACGCCGCTCGGGAACGCAACCGAACTGCCACCGCCGCCGCGTTACAACGATCTCTGGCCGGCGGGGACGCCGGACTTAGTCCTTTCGATGCCCGAGCCATACACCATTTCGCCGGAAGGCGAAGACGATTATCGACACTTCATCATTCCTTACGAAGCCGACCAAGATCGATTCGTCGAGGCGATCGACGTGCGTCCCGGAAACCGCAACACCGTGCACCATGTCATCGTCTATGTCGATACAAGCGGAAAGGCTCGACAACTAGACGCTCAAGATCCTGGACCAGGATACACCCGTTTTGGCGACGTTGGGTTCGATCCGGCATCGATGCTCGGTGGATGGGCACCGGGTATGCAGCCGATTCGGACTCCACTGGGATCCGGCCAATGGCTGCCTAAAAAGTGTGACATTGTCGTTCAAGTGCATTACTACCGAACCGGTTTCGAGGAACAGGACCAAACGCAATTCGGTCTGTATTTCTCCAAAGCAGAGGCCCCCGTACCGACTCGAATGCAACTTGCGATCAACCACGACTTCATCATTCCGCCGGGATCAGAAAACTATCAAGTCGAGGCGGAATGCCGGATTCGCAACGACAGCTTTTTATACGGCATCACTCCTCACATGCACTTGATCGGCGAAACGATGTCTGTCGTCGCCCACCTACCCGATGGAAAAACGTTGCCGCTAATTGAGATCGATGACTGGGACTTCAACTGGCAAACCATGTACCGCTACCGAGACCTACAGCATCTGCCTGCCGGTACGATCGTCAAACTCAAAGCGACCTTTGATAACTCCGAAGCCAACCCCAACAATCCCCATGATCCTCCGCAACCGATTGGATGGGGTGAAAAGACTACCGATGAAATGTGCATCGCGTTCTTGAATCTTGTGCATGAGTCAGAATACGATCCAGAAACCCAATCGCGGCGCGGTGCGACGCCAGGCAAGCAACTGACGATCGCAAAATAAACGAACAAACACTGGAGCTTATTGGAAGGCATTCATGTTGATGCTCATTTTACTGATTGCCTTAGTCGTCTTTGTTCTAATCCCTGCGATGACCGCGATGGACAAACGCAGGAAATCAGCATTCGAGGAACGCAAAAAACGCCTAATGGCGATTGGATCTCAATACGACGACGATCCAATCGGTACCGATCGCTTGAACGAACTCAAATCACCGGCGGCATCCGCATTCGACGGATCGGATCAAGATGCCAATCCCTACCGGCCGCCATCCGGCAACTAGCTAGAGGTAGAAATTCTTTTTGCAAAACATCGCGGCCTCGCGGCAGCGATCACGAAGTCATTTCGGTTTGGCAGTAAGCGTCGCGCAGGACCTGCATGGTGTGCCGCACCTTGACCAAACTGCCGCGTTCGCCGAGATGCTTTTCAATTTGAGCCATGCAACCGATGTTCCCCATCGCGACGACACTTGCCCCGGTTTCATCCACGTGCATTGCCTTCTGCTTGCCGAGCGACGTTGCGATTTCAGGCTGGTCAATGTTGTACGTCCCTGCTGACCCGCAACACAGATGCCCGTCCGCAACTTCGACTAAGTTAACCCCCGGAATTTTGCCCAGCAGTTCCCGCGGCTGAAATCGAACACCCTGCGCGTTGGCCAAGTGACACGCATCGTGGTAGGCAATTGTCTTGACCGACCGCGGCTTAGGGATTGGCTCCAAAGAATCGAGTGACGCCAAGTACACCGACACATCCATCGTTTGTTTTGCGAGACGACGGGCGGCCGATTCGTGCTCGGTACCTTTCAAAATCAACGGGTACTCGTGAATTCCACTTCCGCATCCCGCCGCATTGGTCACCACTGCGTCGACTTCCATGTCAAACACGGCGAGATTCTTGATCGCCATTTGCCGGGCCGCGTTAAGGTTACCGACGTGCCAAGACAATGCCCCGCAGCAGCCTTGGCCTTTGGGGACCACGACTTCGATCCCATTTCGATTGAGTACTTCGATCGTTGCCAAATTGATATCAGGCGCGAGGACTTGCTGGGCACACCCGGCGAGTAATGCGACACGACCGCGACGATTCGTCTTCGCCGGATAGGTTTCCGCGAGCCGTTGTCGACGCGGCAAGCGACTCGGCAGCATTTCCAGCATCACACGTAGCGGCTGAGGCAAAAATCGCGCAAGTGGTTTGACAAGCTTGCCCGACATCGCCGCCATTCGAAACCGAGTCGGGTAGGGCAAAGTCGATTGCGCGAGCTGTCGCTTGAGGCGATCGCCCAGCGTTTTCGGCTTTTGCTTTTCGTGAAGTGCGCGAAACGGACTGATCAAGTCACCGTAAGGCACTTCCGAAGGACACGCGGGGACGCACCCCAGACATCCTAAGCAAGCATCCAAATGGGGAGATGCCGATTCCAATGGGACAGTCCCTTCGAGCACCTCTTTCATCAAAATGATCCGCCCTCGCGGTGAGTCCGTCTCTCGGCCAAGTTCCTGATACGTCGGACAGGCTGAAAGACAGAATCCACAGTGGACGCATTGGCTGACGGCGTCAGCCATGACGGGGCCCATCGCCCCAAACTTTTCGCGATCGATCTCGTGACGCATACGACTTAAATCAAATTAGGAAAACGTGCGACTCGATCGAGCGAACCTTTGACGGCTAAATCAATCGGTTGCGACTCTGTCGATGCGATGACGGGGTGTCTAAACGCTGACATATCGGCGGCCGATAACGCACTCGTGATTACCAATGCCTTCATCGAATGCTGTTTCAAAAACTGATTGAGCGATTCCAGCGATAGCGTGTCACAGGCGAGCCAACCGACAGCCCCGGCAACGCTAACAAACAACTGTGGCGATTTCGGACCGCATTGTTGATCACACCAATGTGCGAGGTATCCCGCTTTTTCGATCGATGTCGGGATCTGACAAACCAGGCTGTTCGGCTGACGCTCAGGCCAGCCAAACTGTCCCGATTCCAGCCACGGCGTCGGTGGCGACGATTCAATCCGATCTCTCTCGATCGCTTGAAACGTAACCGACAAGACCTGATGTATATCTTCGAGCATCGCTTTGGCGACACCGATGGTCGTGCCGATCCGAATCCAGATCGCACGATTGCTCGCGTCGTAGTCAATCGCGTCCAATTCCCACCGACCACGGGCAAGACCGGCGACCAAACGCAACGCCGAAGCATGGTCTTTACAGCGGTGGTAATACGAGTGCAGTTCGACCGGCTTGGGGAAAACCTTGAATGTCAATTCGGTCATCGCGGCCAGTCGCCCACAACTGCCAACGAATAGTTTTGGAAGGTCAAACCCGGCAGCATTTTTCACGACGCGTCCGCCAGATTTAATGACCGTCGCGTCGCCATCAACAAAAGTCGCGCCCAGGACAAAATCGCGAAGCCCGCCGTAGCGATGACGACCGGGACCACTCAGTCCGGCCGCAACCGTTCCGCCGATCGTCGCGCCCGATTCAACCAACAAAGGATCGAAGGGCAAGTACTGCCGTTGCTTTGCAAGCTCTCGGACGATCTGTTTGACCGGTGTCCCGGCGAGTGCCGAAAACGTGAACTCCGATGGTTCGTACTCCGTCATTCCGCTGATCGTGCGGGTCGTCAATAGAGGTACGTTAACGAATTGAGAGAGCGGCGACTTGGTTTGATTACCAACGACCAGAACTTGATCGAGATCCGCGATCGCTTGACGCAGTTGTTCCGGGGAGTCAACTTCGATCGGCTCCCGCAGGTCTGGTGGACACGTCGCAGACGACGTCGCTTTCGTCTTTGGTTTCGTAATCTCCTCGCGTCCGTCGTCACCGTGGGGAAACATTTTCCCCGGATTTGCGACATGATGTGGGTCGAAGGCATGGCGGACTCGGTGCATCACGGCCATTGAAGGCGGATCGTACATCTGCGAAAGGAATTCGCGTTTCTCGATTCCCACGCCATGTTCGCCGGTGATCGAGCCTCCCATTTCGACACAAAGGGAGAGGATTTGCCCGGCAAGTGCTTCGGCTTGTTCTAGTTGTCCCTCAATCGAATCATCAAATAGAATCAGCGGATGCAAGTTGCCGTCACCGGCATGAAAGACATTTGCGCATCGTAATCCCGATGCTTCGGAGAACTGTTGAATTTTCTCGAGTGCTTCGCCGAGCCGTTTGCGGGGGACGACGCCATCCTGAACCAGAAAATCGGGACTTAGCTTACCGACAGCGGAAAACGCACTTTTGCGTCCTCCCCAAATCGCATCACGCTGGGCGCTGTTGGCGGCCACGACGGTTTCGAATGCGTTTGTACGAGCGATGACTTCGTGAAGTTGTTGCTTTTCAAGCTCGATCCGCTCACGAGGGCCTTCGAGTTCGACGATCAGCACTGCAGCGGCACCTCGAGGATAACCACATGCGGTCGCAGCCTCGGCGGCTTCGATCGCCAACGATTCCATGATTTCCATTGCGCCAGGCAAGAGACCAGCATCGATCACCGCAGAGACAGCGTCTCCGGCGTCGCGCAACGATCGATAGCCAATCAGTACGGTATGAAAACATTCCGGACGTGGCAAAAGCCGCAGCGTGATCTCAAGTGCGATCCCAAACAACCCCTCGCTTCCACAGAACAACCCCGTCATGTCGGCGCCGATTGATTCAACCGATTCGCCACCGAAGTGAGCGACTTCGCCGTTTGCGGTAACGACCTTCATCCCTATGACGTGATTACTGGTCATGCCGTACTTCAAGCAATGTGCACCGCCCGAGTTAAAAGCGATGTTCCCACCGAGCGTGCAGATCTTTTGACTCGACGGATCCGGGGCATAGTACAAACCATGCGGTGCGGCGGCATTTGAGACGTGCAGGTTGATGACGCCCGGCTCAACGACGGCGATACGGTTGTCCGGATCGACTTTGAAAATCCGGCGCAGCTTATTGAGCGAGATCACGATGCCATCATCGACCGGCATTGAACCTCCCGACAAACTCGTTCCGCTACCACGAGCGACGAATGGGACACGATGCCGATCGCACCAGCGAACGGCGTGGATCACTTCGTCCTGCGATTCAGGAATCACCACACCCAACGGACGTTTTCGAAACGCGGTCAACCCATCCGATTCAAAGGCGGCACGAAACGAAGGATCATCGCTGACACGACCGGGCGGCAACACTTCTGCGAGCGAGCGAAGTTCGGTCATGATTGAAGACATTGTTCGAGCGCCGCGAGAAGTGTCAGGATGTTTTTCTCGGATGCCGATTCTCCCATCAATCCAATCCGCCAAGCCTTCCCGGCGAACACACCGAGCCCGCCTCCGATTTCGATGTCGTACTCATCGAGCAATCGTTTTCGCACTGCCGCTTCGTCGATTCCTTCGGGAACAGAGACGCAATTGAGCGTGTGCAGCGAATGTTCGGGGATGTACTTCAGTCCGAGTGACTCGAGACCTTGCCGCAGTCGCTGGTGCATTTGGCGATGGCGTTCGACGCGTTCGTCAAGTCCTTCTTCGAGCACAATCGAGAGCGCTTCGCGGAGGGCATAAACCATGTTGATCGGAGCTGTGTGATGATAGGCTCGCCCTCCGGCACCGGTGTAATAATTCTTAAGCATGGTTACGTCCAGGTACCAGCTTTGCACGGGTGACTTGCGGGCTTCGATCACTTCTATGGCGCGTGGCGAAAACGATACCGGTGAGAGCCCCGGTGGGCAGGACAGACATTTCTGGGTTCCCGAATAAATTGCATCGATCCCCCAGTCATCGACTCTTAGCTCGTGACCGCCGATCGAAGTTACGGCGTCAACGGCCAACAGCATTCCGGCTCGGTGGACAATGTCACCGACTTCCGAGAGATCTTGCAGCGCGCCGGTGGACGTTTCGGCGTGAACGACGGCTAGCAATTTGGCGTTCGGATGTTCTTTGACGGCGTCGGCGAAGTGCTGTCGCGAAAAACTCTCCCCCCAAGGGACTTCCACCGAATGCACTCGAGCCCCGCAACGGCTGAGTACGTCTTTCATCCGACCGCCGAAGACGCCGTTGACCATCACGATTGCTTCGTCACCGGGTTCGACCAAGTTCACCATGATCGTTTCCATTCCGGCCATCCCGGTCCCGGATACGGGGAACGACAATGCATTGCTGGTGCGATAAACTTGACGAATCATCTCGCATGTTTCATCCATGAATCCAATGTACTGTGGATCAAGATGCCCCAGAGTGGGGGAGGAGATGGCCTTCAATATGCGTGCGGGAACGGTACTCGGACCGGGCCCCATCAAGAGACGCTGGCGAGGATAAAGCGGGGCAACCATTTGCGGCGTTAGCGGTGGTAGGCGGGATTGATTAGCGAGACAATACGAATAAGACCGAACAAAGCGATCGCCTTGCCGTTAGGATCAGCGAACGTTGCGATCAGCGAACACGTATTCGGATCGGTACTTTATAGCGGAAACCGAAGTATACCAATGAAAGATCATTCAGATCGGATCATCGAATTGGAATCGCAACTCGCACACTTGCAGCGTCAGTATGACGAATTAAATCAAGTGGTGATCGATCAAACGCGAGATATTCAGCGTTTGCTAAAGCAAGCACTCAAGTGGGAACAAGATCTTGATCGGTTGAAACATGCCGTCGAACCACGCGGCGAGTTGGCCGATGAAAAACCACCTCACTATTGATCCGTTGCGACGGCAATCGTCGCAGCGATGCGATGCCGATCATTTACACCATTACAGTTCGTTCGCAGCGTTATTCTAACGTGATCGGAATCGAAGGGTGCGCCTTGCTGAACGCTTCGATCCCTCGAACGGTCACGTTGGTTTCGCCAAGATGAAACCAAGTTAGTTGCGGCGAATCTCCCATCGCAACCAGCGATTCGTCATCCATCCCACAACCGTGAACGACGAGCGTCCTTGTTCGATCCATGCCGACCGGCGTGTGGGTCTTGGCAAAGTCAAACTTGCAATGGACAAACGCCAGTGACGTCGGGATCTTCCCCAGTTTTTGCATGTCTTCATGATCGATCGACGCGTGCCGGATTTCGACGGTTTTGAATTTCCGCTCAACTGGCCGAAGTGGTTCGACACTGAATTCGGGATTGATCAAGTAAACGCTGTCCAGACGCGGTGCCCGGCTGAGTCTGTCGAACAATTGATCGTCGACAATCGGGTCGGTAAGCCAAACTCGTTCCAAATTTTTTAGCTCGCCAATTCGCTCGGAGACCGGTTTCTGTTGGCAGTCAAAATGCAGATCGACCAAGCTGGCAAAGCGCGACAATTCTGACATCCCATCGTCGTCCAAGTAGCCGTTGTCGGCATGAAACGTCCACATCATCGCATCGTCACCGATTGCTTGGAGCGCGTCTGCGTCTACCTGGAAGTCGGTGTTCATTTCTGAAGCAACACCCAACCACCGCAGTTCCTCCATACACCACCGTTCAACGTTGGGGCCTCGGAAGCTGGTCGCTTCGACGGCCGCACGTCGGGCCCGACCGGTCCATGCTTCGCCAAAGAACTCTGCCAGCGGGGCTGGCAAGAAAAGCCCTTCTTCATCGAGGTGCCAAAGCCCGACGACGACCTGGCCCCCGGAATAGCGAATTTCATCAAGCATTCGGTCACGCACTTTCATACGTTTAAACCCCATGCTGTAACCGGCGATCAAGATCGCAAAGGCGGTCGCGGCACAGAATGTTGTGCGCAACGAGACCTTAGTCTCCCCGAACAATAACATTTGCAACAAGATCCAACCGAGGCCAAAGACGCCGGTGCAGATTGACGCGACACCAAACGTCGTCCATCCCGGTGGAACCGAACACAAGCCGCCAAATGCCCCCGTAGCAACGATCCCGACTAAGCCAACGATGACTCGATGCTCATCGCAAGCATGCCGAAACGCTGCCCCCGTTCGTGTTCGCCACATCCCCCAGACCACCAGCCCCGACGAGATCAGCACGCTTGCGATAATCATGACAAGAACGTGCCCCTGATCGGCAAGCAGCGTGTGACCGGACTGAAAGCCACGCTCCGGTTCCGTCGTCAATAATTCCGGTGACACGTAAGGCTTGACCAGGGCCGGTGGCGGATTTTCATGCACGGCCAAAAGCGCGGAGCCATCGGAGTACACGGAGCGATCTTGAAATTGGCGATTCAGGTCGAACGACAACTGCGACACGTGCGCGAGCTTACCGTAGTTGGTCGACACCATCACTTGCTGGGGAAACCATCGTCCACGGCTATCCTGCTGGAATGACGTCGTCGTTGCGGTGCGGATCTCCCGAGCAGATGCCGAGACCGACGTCTTGAATTGTTCGCGTATTGGCAGCAAGTCGCGATCTTTTGCGAAACTGACGTCACAATGAATCAAATGACCATCTCGTTCGGCAATGGTCCGCCACTGCACCTGATAGCATGAGTGCCCATCGATATCGCCTTGCTTAACGGTGATCGGACCAAGGGCAAAGCGATTCGTAAACATCCGCTCCGCAAGATCCGGACTGAACAACCATTCGATCGATGGCCCCAAAGACGCGCTGATGATCGCAGTATGGGGACACGATAAGCGAAACGATTCTTCAAACGCGCCGACCACTGCACGTTCTGGTCCGTTAATCAATCCAAAAGGACTGCGGATTCGCGCCAACGTTCCATCGAAACAACATCGCATACGTCGGTGTTCCGGCGACAGTCGCTCGGCCCGATAACACAGTCCCTGACGAAGAAAATTTTCATGGTAATCAAGGTCGCACGTTTGCGATGCCCAATCGGTCCCCATCACATCTTCGTGGGAAAGATCTTCGAACTCGCCAAAGTGACGTGTCGTCCGGGTCAGTCCCCATTCATCATATCGATCGGCGACCTTGGAAAGTTTTCCGACAACGCTGCTGAAGCGTTCTCGATCGGCGTTTGATTTAAAGCAACCTGAAAACGATTTGAAATCCGCAGTTGACCCGATCGATCCAAGACTTTGGCCGCCCTTTTGCCTCGGCTCAACCGACGCGACAAGTCCTGCCGTGTCACCTCCATCGACGTGTCCTGGACCGATCACAAAAGACGTTTGGGCTATCGCCCAGAACACAATGACGGTGCATCGCACTGCGGAAAATCGCATAGGCTTCTGTCCTGGCAAGCGTAGTGAATCGTCGCATGACGCGGCTTAGCAGTGAGACCCAATGTAGCCAATTGTGAACCCCCGTGGGCAGAGTAATTCGCAAGTTCTGCGTCGACAATACGCCAGCAGCACAACAGGACACACGCTCAGCGGCGTCGCTACGATCGGCGTGTTCGCTATATTGTCTCGCTCTTGATTTCAACCTTCTATTGCGAAAGCATCCACCACCGACCGGTGCTTTGTTCCAACCAGAAAACTGGCTGTGATTGATCAGTCTACGGGCATTCGTCCCGGTTCGATCTGAATCCAAACGGTAACTTTGCACTGGGCAATCAATTCAACGCTATGTCAGAGACGACGAATCCCTACGCGAGTCACCCGACGGAAAACGGTGGCGATAGTAACGGGCCGAAGACAAATGATTCCCGTGCAGAATTAACCCTGCGTGTGATCGTCCTCGGGTTACTACTGGCCGTCATCATGGGTGCGGCCAATGTCTATGTCGGATTAAAAGCTGGGATGACCGTTTCGGCATCGATCCCCGCCGCCGTCATGGCGATGCTGTTGTTTAAGTTGTTGTTCAAGCGTTCGAGTATCCTTGAAGCAAACCAGGTCCAAACCTGCGCCTCGGCGGGTGAGTCATTGGCGGCAGGCATCATCTTCACGATGCCCGCGATGATTTTGATCGGGCACTGGCAATCATTTGATTTTTGGACGGTGACGATCGTCGCACTTACCGGTGGCTTGTTGGGCATTCTGTTTATGATCCCGATGCGCCGCGTGTTTGTTTCCAATAACGAAGACTTACCTTACCCAGAAGGCATCGCCTGTGCTGCCGTCTTAGAAGCCGGTGAGTCGGGCCAGCACGGAGCCGCCGCGCGTTTGATTGCCGGTGGTCTACTCGGTGGCTTATTCAAAATTATCGCGGGCTTTTTGGGTCTGGTCACAGAAACGCTACAAGCGGCGACGGCGACCGGAGGCAGAATCTTTTACTTCGGCGGTGACCTATCACCGATGCTTGTCGCGGTTGGTTTCATCGTTCGGCTGAACGTTGCCGTACTGGTGTTTATCGGTGGGACGCTGGGTTGGCTAATCGGCATCCCGTTGCTTGGCGGTGCGAGCGAAACAGAGTCCGCGATCGACGGGGCATGGAGAATCTGGAGCAGCGAGGTTCGTTACGTCGGTGTCGGAGCGATGGTCGTCGGCGGACTCAGTTCGCTGATCGCCGTCCGCGCGGGTTTAAAAGCCGCCGTGACAGAATTGTGGTCCGGCTTCGGTGGAAAACAGGAGAAGAAACTGGCCGGTGACCAAGACCTCCCCGTCCCCATCATCGTTGGCCTAGCACTCGTCTGTACGGCGATGCTCGCCGTGATCAACTATCGTTTTACCGATTCGATGGGCGTCACCATATTGTCGACCGTTGTGATGCTTGCGATGGGATTCTTCTTCACCGCCGTTGCCAGTTACATCGTTGGCTTGGTCGGGAATTCCAACAGCCCCGTCTCGGGGATGACCATCACGGCAGTGCTGGTCGCCGGAGGAATGCTGTGGCTGTACGGTTCATCGGGGACCGAGGCGATGGTATCGACTCTAGGAATCGCCGCGATCGTTTGCTGCGTCGCTTGCACCAGTGGTGACGTCTGCAATGACCTCAAGACCGGTTCCATCGTCGGTGCGACACCGTTTCGGCAGCAGATGATGCAAATCGCAGGTGTATTCGTCGCCGCATTCGTAATGGCTCCGGTTTTGACTCTGCTTCACGAAAACACCGAAGGCGGGATTGGCGGCGAAAAGCTAGCCGCACCACAAGCGAGCCTATTCGCATCACTGGCCAAAGGGTTTTCTGGCGAAAGCGAATTGCCGTGGCACCTGATCGGCGTCGGTGCCGCGATCGGCGGTGTGATTTTGGTCATCGACGAAGTCATGAAGCGACGCTCCAATCACCGCGCCCACCTGATGCCGATCGCGGTCGGTATGTACTTGCCGTTCGGTTTGGCAACTCCGATCCTGATCGGCGGATTGATCGCCCACCTCGCCACGCGCGGACGTCCCAAAGATGAACACGACAAAATTTTACACCCTGGGATTTTGTTCGCTTCGGGTGTAATCGCCGGAGAGGCGCTTACGGCCGTCGGCTTGGCGGGGCTCGCAGCGATCGGAATCACGTCCTACGAACTCGGCTTACCCGCCGGAATGCAGCTGGCGTTCTCTCTGATCGTGGCTGCCCTGATCATCGGATCGTTCGTGTCCATGACGCGTTCATCGCTGCGTTCCGGCCAGTAACGCTGCCGGCTAACGCTGTCCCTTCAACGGCACGCGCCTTCGTTGTTCGCGTGGTTGGTTTCCGATGAAAACATGGCAGGACAGAAGAGAGGCCAACACGAGACGTGCCGCATGGAGCTAGAATGACGGTCGATGGCCTTCCGCAATTCGTCGGGAGCCCATCACCAAGCAATCTCGTTCCATGTACACACTCGTCCGCGATCGGAGGCGGATCGTTCATGCTCTTGCAACGCCTGAAGACAACTTTGGCGACCACACTCGCCGTTACGCTATTGTCCACAGTGACATCGGCCGAAGAAGTTCCGATTTTCGATGGAAAGTCGATCAACAACTGGAACGTGAAGCCCACCGAAAACACCGACGGTCACTGGAAAGTCGAAGACGGCGTGATCATCGCCGAAAATATCAATGAGAAAGGATCTGTCCTTTGGACGGACCGCGAATTCACGAATTACGAATTGGAGTTGGAATACCAAACACCTTCGGATTACTACGACACCGGGGTGATGCTTCGAGGCGACGGCCACCAAGTTCAAATTGGAATCTCTGGTAGCTTGAAGAAAGACATGACCGGCTGTATCTACGCCCCAAAAGACAAACGCGGCAGCTACCCCGCACAAACGGACAAGATCGCCAAAGTTCATCATGTTGGGCAATGGAATCATCTGCGAATCGTGTTGAAAGACAAACGCATCCAGACGTTTCTCAACGGCGAAGCATTCGTCGACTACACCGGTATCGCCATCAACGATAAAGGACCGATCGGACTGCAACTTCACGCCGGTCATCACATGTTGATTCGTTTCCGTAACTTGAAGCTCAAAGAACTCTAAAATGACTCGATACTCGCTTGCACTCGCTGGGCTCTTACTCGCGTTTCCTTTCGTCGGCCGCGTTTCGAAAGCGGCCGCGCAGGATGATCCAACGGCACGTCTAAATTTGTTGCTGATCACCGTCGACGACATGAGTTGTGATTCGGTAGGTGCATTCGGGTGCGAACTGGAGGGCACCACGCCGAACATTGATGCCTTAGCGGCAAGCGGGCTGCGCTATCACTACGCCCACGTCCAAGTCGGTAATTGCTTTCCTTCGCGCAACGTGATGTGGTCGGGGCGCTACCCACACAACACCGGGGTCGAAGGTTTTTATCAAGTCCGTGATGCGTCACACCCACACTTGGTCGACGTGATGAAACAAGGCGGCTACTACGTCGCCATCCGAGGAAAAGTTTCTCACTCGACCCCGTATCAACCGTACGGATGGGACGATGACTTGACGATTCTGGACGGCAAACAACAGGACATGAAAAACCCAAAGTCCTATTACCGTTCGGTACGTCACGGCATCGCATCGGCGAACAAAGCGGGCAAACCATTCTGCTTGAATGTCAACATTTCAGACCCGCACAAACCGTTTTATGCGATGGGAAAAGGCGGCGCCGTCGTCGATGATGCAAACGTTCCGTCACGCGTTTTTACTCCCGAAGAGGTCCCCATTCCGGGCTTCCTGTTCGATCATCCAGACGTAAGACTGGAACTGGCCCACTATTATTCGTCGGTGCGTCGTGCCGACGATTGCGTCGGCCAAATCATGAAAGCTCTCTCCGAATCTGGATTAGAAAGTCAGACGGCAATATTATTTTTATCCGATCACGGAATGCCGCTGCCTTTCGCAAAAACTGCGCTTTGGCATCACAGCACTCGAACCCCGCTGATCGTTCGCGTGCCTGAGATCACCAAAGCCGGTGCGGTCGATCGCCGGCATATGGTATCCGCAGTCGATTTGCTGCCAACGATTCTAGACATCGCGGGACTGCCGCAACCGGGCGGTTTCGACGGTCGTAGTTTCGCGCCAACGCTGAGCGGAAAAACGCAAGCCGATCGCGACATGGTCTACAAAGTCTACAACGAAAACTCGGGATCAAACCGAAGCCCCATGCGTGGCGTCCAATCCAAACGTTTCGGATATTTGTTCAATGCTTGGCCCGACGGCAAACGCGTCTTCAAGACCGCCACCACGGGAACACTTTCCTATCGAGCGATGGTCAAACTTGCGCCCACCGATTCGGAGATTGCCGAGCGTCTTGAATTTTTCCGCCACGGTGTGCGGGAAGAATTCTATGACTACGAAAACGACCCGGACGCATTGGTCAACCTGATCGACGATCCCCGCTACCAAGAGGAAATCGCCGAACACCGGGTTGCCATGCAAAACTACATCGAATCGACCGGCGACCACTTCTTGCAAGCCTATTCCAATCGGACCAACGACCAACTCGTCAGCGATTACGTCGACCGAAAACAAGCCGAAGCGACCGCCCGTCGTGCGAAACGAAATGCCACACAAAATCCGAAACAAGACCGCTCGCTCTTCAAACTGAAGGTGCCCGCACGCGCAACAGCGGGCGAGGACTACGTTGTGACTGTCAATCACACGCTTCCCGAAAAACTCGGCGAGCAATCATTCCATGTCACTCTGAAAGACGGGCAAGGAAAACGAATCGAGAGAATCGTTCGGCAAGCATCGGGAGTCGGCCAGCTGAAGGTGACTTTCAAAATACCAGAATCAATGGCCGGTAAATCGATCTCGATTGCTACGTTTGTCGGAAAAGAATACTCCCAGAATCTGCTGCATCTGACTCGGGGCAAGGTCGACGTCGACGAATGAGTGTCACGATCCTGATTCACTCCGAAGAGCACGTCCGAAATGCTGCGGAGTGGGGAACCGTTTTTGCCGAATCACTTGATGCCCCGATTCAGCCGATCGCCGTTGGCAATGACTGCGAAGTCCTGCGCCGGCACGCAGAGTCGATTTTGGACGCTAAGTTCAAACGTCAAAATCAGGGTTCAACCAAAGTGCTCGCCTTGGAGCAGGACCTTGACCAAATCCTAGATTGTTGCTCCGAAATCGGGTCACGTGTCCTAGTCATTCTGCATGCCGACCAGCACGAATCGTGGCAGAAGCAACTGTTTGAGAAATCGACATTCCCGGTGGTGTGGCTTTGTCCCGCGGCCGCACCTCCGGTGGACGAATCTCACCTCGTTGGCGGTTTCGAAGCGAATGTCAAAGAAACCAATCGCTTGAGCATGCGGTTGTTGGGCATGCGTCCTTCGACCTGGGCGTCTCACTCGCTACCGCCGATTGATTTGGAATTAGCCCAACGGATAGATTTGGTCCGACGAGCATTCGATCGACAGGGAAGTCACCCCGAGACTTTGGTCCTCGTTCCGATCGAATCGATTGACCGAAGCGATGTGGTCTATCGTACCGGCCAATTGCTTCTCGATCATGACTTTGGGACATCCGTCTTACTTGTCCGTGATGGCCAATCCATCGTTCCCAATCTAGTCACCCGCTTCCGTCGCTGGACCGATTCGATCACGCCACCACTGACCCGCTCCCAGCGGCTGGCACTTCAGGAAGACCTCGAATCGGGATCGAACCCGAGCTGGGAATTTTTGGGACTGATCAGTGCGTCGAGCACCTTGGCCGCATTCGGATTGCTACAAAACAGCGCGGCAGTGATCATCGGCGCGATGCTGATCGCCCCTTTAATGACACCGATTATGGGGGCCGGCCAAGCGATCACGCTAGGAAACAGACCACTTTTTAAGACCGCGTTTTGTGCCATCGGCCTCGGGTTTGTTGGCGCTTTGTGTTCGAGCATCCTGTTCGGTGCGTTCGTTTTGCTTTTTGACCGTCCCGACCTAAGTCCGGAAAAGGCAACCGAAATGTGGGCCCGGTGCAATCCGTCACCGATCGATTTTTGCGTCGGATTGGTCGGCGGAATGGCCGCCGCTTATGCACGGACGCGTAGCCACCTTTCGTCCGCTTTGGCGGGGGCGGCGATCGCAGCCGCGCTTGTTCCGCCGATTTCAACCGCCGGTTTGCAACTCGTGTTTGGAATCTGGGCGCCGATCTCGGAAGGCCGCCCCGTGATAGGTCCGCTATTGGTCGTATTCATCAACGTACTGACGATCATGATCGGATCCTCGTTTGTGCTTTGGCTTCGCGGCATGCGCGTCCGATCACAAAAGGATCGCCGCCGCCAAGATCGTTGGGAATCACGAGCGATCGTCGTCCTGATTCTCGTGATCTTGCTCGTATTAGTCGCGGTCCTAAATGCCAAGCTACCGTCCTGAATCGGAATCGCCAAATCATAGCCAAACGGGCACGACCGTAGACGATCCACTCCCGAAATCGAAGATGGCGCGCGCCCAAATTAGACAAAACGTCGATATTACCCCGGCAACGTCTGCGTTCTTTCTGTTACGATCAATGACGGTCTGCCAGAGCAATCGAAGATCGTCCGGATGAGGAGCCACATCATGCTGAAAAACAACAGTCACGCCTTTTGTTGTCGTTTGACCATTCAAATCATCGGCAGTGGGCTGATTACCGTTGCCGCGGTGTATTTGACCCAACCGCCCGCTGCCGTGGCACAAGACGACGCACGCGCGCTCGACACCAAAGCCTGGGGCGAAGTTTACGCAACCGTCGCAAGCCGAATCGACATAAAACCGATCGGAAGTGACCAGCGCGCGATCGAACTGCAACCCCGCGCGATGCTGAGCTGGGACAATCCCGTTCGGATAGGTCGAACCGAAGGTGATTTCTTCGTTTGGCTCCAAGGCAACCGGCCAGCCTTTGTCGGGACGATCTTTTCCTACGACTATCCCGCCAGTTTACAAGTGACCCGTCGCGTCGCGATGGGATTCCATACTGTCAACCGCCAACCCGCAACGCTTCACTATCAGGATCGCTTGCTCTGGAATGCGCCCCCGATCGAAAACGAACCCATTCGCTTGGACTTGGCCGCACCACGGGCTCGGCGAGTCCACCGTTTGATTCAGATGCGCCAAATCGCGGCAGGCGTGAAAGCTTCCACGTTGCTCGACGAAAATCCACAAGACCTGCGATTGCTTTCTAAACCGGTCTACCGTTTTGAATTGCCCGAATCCGGAGCTGCCGAGTCCGATGTGCTTGATGGTGCAATCTTCGCCCTCGTTACGGGTACGGATCCTGAGCTCTTATTGATCGTCGAAGCACTACCGACCAGTGAAGGTGAAGAACAGTTTGCTTGGTTCGTAACGCCCGCTCGGTTTACGGATTTGCCGCTACAAGTTGCGATCGAAGGTGTCGGTAATATTGAAGTCCCGAAAACGAGCGGTACCAAATCGGTGTATTTCAATTACCACGGAGTTCACCAACTGCCGACCGCGCTAGGCGATTCGGTAGCTGAGATACTAGGCGACTAAGATCGATCCGAAAACCAACAGCCGGACGCACTTATGACGAACCTCTATCGCCGATCCCCCACCCCGGCTCGCGATAGTGCACATGGACGAGCGAATCATTACAACCCGGTTCGACAACACGCTTGCTGCTAACGTTTGAAATCGGGTTGCAACATTTGCAGACACATCAGTTGCATTCTTGGGATGTGAAATGGGCCTTTCCATAGATTCCCCTTGATGCGAGAACTTTGCGTGCCGTCGCGATGCAAATACCCAAAGCACTCTCCAGAATCGGCAT
Organism: Roseiconus lacunae; assembly: GCF_008312935.1. Classification (NCBI taxonomy): domain Bacteria; kingdom Pseudomonadati; phylum Planctomycetota; class Planctomycetia; order Pirellulales; family Pirellulaceae; genus Roseiconus; species Roseiconus lacunae. The sequence goes on from NZ_VSZO01000002.1 coordinate 377,368, forward strand.
CAGGAAAATGCTGGTGGAACCAATCGTGGATTTGCCCATGCCAGGTTGCGTATTTCGCATCACCCGTCAAACGGTAGGCCATCAATGTCGCGATGATGGCTTCGCACTGTGGCCACCAAAACTTCATATCATGCCAGTACTCTTGGACGGGCAAACCATTGACGTCGACGAAGTACAAAATCCCGCCGTGCATCTGATCCCAACCGCGTTGCCACATCCAGTCAAGCATTCGACATCCGGTCGCGATTAATTCTTGATCTTGTCGCAGCTCACCCTCACGCATCACAAACCAGGCCGCTTCGATCGCATGCCCTGGATTTAGCGTTCGACCGTCAAAATGATCGATGATGTCGCCGTTTTCCCCCACGGTCTCCATCACACAACGTATTTCCGCTTTTAGGAAATGGCGAAAAATTTCATCCAGACTGCGTGTGATCCAATGGTCTGCCTTGGCGTAACCGATCGAATCAAGCAATTGCCGCGCGGTCGCGATCGCAATCATCGGAAACGCCAGACTTTTCGTCGGGCGAACTGCGGTGAACTTTGACTCTGCCTGATTTCGTTTTGTGTGATGCTTTACAAAGCGTTCGAAACAAGAGATCGCTTGATTGGCATATCGCTTTTCGCCGGTCGCTTGAGCGAGTTCGCCAAATGCGATCGCTGCGAAACTCTCCGAAAATGCATAACGACGTTTGCGGATCGGTTTACCATCTCGAGTGACCTGGAACCACATTCGCCCGTCGGAGCGATCGACGCAGTATTCCTCTAGAAATCTGGCACCATCCTGCGCTAACTCCAACCAAGGCCGATGTTGATGAACATTATTGTACAGCTCTCCAAGTAACCAGACAAAACGTCCCTGCTGCCAGACGCCTTTGTCGGTATCGATCACCGTCCCGTCGCGATCAAGGCAAGTCATGACCCCACCATGTTCATGATCGACGGCGTGGGAAATCCAGAAGGGCAGTGTGTCTTCGAAAAGCCCCAATCGATACGTTGTAATTAAAGCGTTCAGTCGCTCGGCATCGAATTTCATCGGTTTTACGCCCGTGATCTGTCATCAGTTTCGACAGATCTTCATGATGAGGAATGAGCGGAAAACAAACGTCGCACTTGACAATGTCGCTCAGCTTTTCGAGCTGATTGGGCGATAAGAAACCGCGAACTGCTCGGAAAGCCGAGCGACAATAATTGATCGCTCGTTGCTTAGTCTAATGACCGTATGGTCCGGTAAACAATCTTCGTCGGTGAAGAAAATGGGTGCAATCGGGATTTCGACAACTCAGTACGCCAAGACCATCGGTCGGTGCCTCTTGGGCCGCTAGTCAGAAGAGAAAATAACGTGTGATCTCGGATCTCTCATGCCAAGATTTGCCCGGCATGGTCTCCCATTTTTGCATACAGTTCGCGTTGAATTGACGATTGCTCGACTAAGTCATGATCGAACTGAATCCGTCCGGGTTCGAAAATCGTGATTGTCGAAGAACCACCAAATCGAAAATACCCCTTCTCGTCACCTTTACAGACAGCCGTTCCGGGTGAGAACGTTTGGCGGATACTCCCCACACACGTCGCCCCAATTTCCAGTAACAACACCGTTCCTAAATTCGGTGTTTCGAGCTGTGTAATCGTTCGTTTGTTGGTCGCAAGGATTTCGATATTCTTGCACAAGGCAATCGGATTGACCGAATACAGTGGACCGTTGATTAGCCGCGTCGCTCCAGGTTTCCCATCAACGGGAAAATGAAATCGATGGTAGTCGGTAGGGCACAAACGCGATAGCAACAGACTTCCGTTCTGATACCGCGTTGCCAGCTCCGAATCATCGAGCAATGTGGTCAAGCAAAACATCTTGCCCTTGATAAACAATCCACCCGCCTTTGACAGGTCTGGAACGCAAAGGTGTCGTCCATCGGCCGGAAAGACGAAGCGATCCGGTGAAGATTCGATTGGACGGGCCTCGCTCTTCAATCGACGTGCGAAGAAATCGTTAAAGCTTTCAAACTCCGATACCTTCTTCTCGAACTCGTCGGCATCCAGACTATAGGTCTCGACGAACTCCGCGATGCGTGACCGGGTCGATGGCTGATCCATGCGCCAGCCGTACCACTTTGAAAAAAAAGTTCGACGGACGACGGCGGCAAGCGCAAGACGTCCCATCGTTGTGCCGTAGGTCCAGCGCAATGCTTGGTCGCCATAAACGAGTTCTGTTTTTTCTTGACCGGCGTATCGATCAAAATAGACGATGTCTTCCATGAAGCGCTACAGCAAGCGGCGACGAGTTTCACAATAACGACCGAACCGAACGATCGCGGTTGGGCGATATCTTAGGGGATGGATGGGTTCGGGGCGATGGTCGACTCCGCCCTGGAACGGTAGATGGCCCACCACTTTCGACCAACTGCCGAAACATCCGCCGCAAGGCAACCCTCCACCTCAAAAGGACGACGGCGCGTAGCTGCGGAGCTTTCCGCAGCCTGGTAGCATAGGTAGATCGACAGCGACGTCTGACGACTGACGAGCCACGCTTTCTCGATCAGTCGTGCCCATTTTCAAAGCAGTCCCCCTTTCGATCCCCACTGAGAAACATATGCGTCCCATGAAAGAGTTTGCAAATCAGTGGCGGACCATTTGGATTGCCGTCTACTATGTCGGTTCAACGTTCGGGCTGATGTTACTCGGGTCAGTTGCCAACGCGGAACAACGGCCCAACGTTATCCTGCTATACACAGACGACCAAAGCTTCGCATCGACCGGCGTCACCGGAAACGCTCAGGTCCACACGCCTCACATGGATCGCCTGGCCAACGAGGGCGTGCTATTCACTCGCCACTACAACTCCACATCGATTTGCATGGCGAGTCGTGCGTCGGTGATGACGGGAATGTACGAGTACAAAACGGGTTGCAACTTTGGCCACGGCCCGATGCATCCGGAGACGTTCGAGCAGTCTTATCCGGTACTGCTCCGTGATGCCGGGTATCGCACCGGCTTTGGCGGAAAGTTTGGTTTCCCGATCAGTGCAGGATCCAGCGACTCGGTCGGTTCCTACGAAGTCTTACCGGTCGATCAATTTGATGCCTGGGCAGGCGGCACGGGGCAGACGAGTTATCAGACGTCGAAAAATCAGTATCTCGCAAGCTATGCCGATCGATACCCGCACTCATCGCGAGCCTACGGCGCTTTCGCCCAAGACTTTGTCGCGGAGTGCAAAACGGATCAACGTCCCTTTTGTTTGACGTTATTTTTCAAGGCCCCGCACCGCCCCTTCACTCCCGATCCTTTTTTCGACGATGTCTATCGTGACGTGCAATTCGAACGACCGTCAAACTATGGAAGAACCGCGGGCAAGCACTTGTCGCTCCAAGCTCGACTGGGTCGACAATCGCTGACATTTTTCCGCGATATGGGCTTCGATTCTGATCACTACCAGGAAACGATGCGGAAGTACCATCAGTTGATCCACGGTGTTGACTACGCGATCGGAATGCTGCGAGACGCCTTGCGCGAGCACGGGGTGGCAAACAACACCGTCATTATCCTAACGTCGGACAACGGCTTCTTTTGTGGTTCGCACGGAATGGGTGGAAAGGTACTGCCTTACGAAGAAGGCTCGAAAGTTCCACTGATCATCGTCGATCCTCGTGAACCCGGCAAAGGTCAACAATGCGACGAACTGACGATGACGGCAGACATAGCGCCGACGATTTTAGATCTCGCTGGGCTTCAACCTCCCAAACAAACTGACGGAATCAGCTTGGTTGATTTTGTTCGGTCGCCGGAACGGACCAGTGACCGGCAAAGCATCCCACTGTTTCAGATGTGGGGAGCACCGACGACCTATGCAATGTCGGTGGTCACGAAAACACACAAATACATCTATTGGTGCTGTGGTCGATCGATGCCCCCCGCCGAGGAACTGTTCGATTTGACATCCGACCCAACCGAGATGATCAACGTCGTAGGTGAAGCGAACCAGAAAGCAGAACTTGAAGCGATGCGATCTCGTTATGCGGACCAGTTGTCACATCTCAAGCAGACGGCGGTGCCATACAATCACTACCAGCCGTTCGGCCGATTGTTTGACGCGAACATCACCTGGGAAGCCAAACGCGATCTGGTAACCGAAAAGATGTGGAAACAATACACGAGTCTGCCGAAACAGCTTGGACTCCGCGACGAAGACTACTTCGACTTCGAAACCGTTTTAAAGGCTGCCGAACGTTCGATTGACGGTCGTCGCAAGTAAGCGAGAACACAGCGTCTGCGGATCGGGCAAACCCACCACCGAATCAGACGCTGCCACAGGCTCGAGAGTCACCCCGATTCGGCCTTTGCCCCAGACGAGCATGCGTCTGTCAATCTGGCACCGGCTTTTTTGTGTTCGATTTTGCGGTTTTTCGATGACTGCCAGAAAAGTAAATTTCGTCCGTCGGGTTCATGAAAAACTGCATTTCTTCCGCCAAAACCACTTTGCAGCCCTGGCAGTGAGGGCATACCGCAAGGGTTTCTGGACGTGCCTTCGGCAACTGGCACGCCCTTTGCTTTGCTACCGCATCGACTGAATGAACGGCGAAAACGACAGGCCAACCGTGGACCTGAATGATCGTCGAAACCCATAGGTAACGCCACGCACGCGACCTGCGACTGACGCTTCTCGGAACGCTTGTTTTTCCACTTGAAGCTCGCGGCGTGAAGTTGACGGCGTTTACGAAAGTCGAGTCCCAACCGTTCACGGAGAAGCAATTCAATGGCTCAAGGCGAAAAGATCATCGGCATCGACCTCGGAACGACCAACAGCGTGGTCGCGATTATGGAAGGGAGTGAGCCGAAAGTAATTCCCAATGCTGAAGGAAACCGACTGACCCCAAGCGTCGTCGCGTTTACCGACAAGAAGGAAACGATTGTCGGCGAACCGGCTCGTCGTCAGGCCGTCACGAACCCACAACGTACGGTTTACTCGGCGAAGCGTTTCATGGGTCGTCGGCACAACGAAGTCGAATCGGAAGAGAAGATGGTGCCCTATGGCATCAGCGGTGCCGCCAACGAATACGTCAAGATCCAAGTTGGCGACGAGGAGCACACGCCTCAAGAGATCTCTGCCAAGGTTCTTCGCAAGTTGAAGGAATCGGCCGAATCGTACTTGGGACACAAGGTCAATAAGGCCGTCATCACCGTCCCCGCGTACTTCAACGATGCACAACGTCAAGCGACCAAAGACGCCGGTCAAATCGCCGGATTGGAAGTCGCGCGGATCATCAACGAGCCGACCGCCGCGGCGTTGGCGTACGGCCTAGATAAAAAGAAGGACGAAAAGATCATCGTCTTCGACCTCGGTGGTGGTACGTTCGACGTTTCAGTTTTGGAAGTCGCCGATAGCGGTGACGAAGAAAACGAAAGTCGCGTCTTTCAGGTCATCAGTACTTCTGGTGACACACACCTCGGGGGCGATGACTTTGACGAAGCGTTGATCAATCATGTTGCCGACGAATTCAAAAAAGAAAACGGCATCGATCTTCGCAACGACCCAATGGCCCTACAACGGCTTCAAGAAGCATGTGAAAAGGCCAAGAAGGAACTTTCGTCACTGCCGGAAACCGACATCAACCTGCCCTTCATCACGATGGACCAAAGCGGTCCTAAGCACTTGACGATGAAGGTCACCCGCAGCAAGTTCGAAGAATTGATTGACAGCTTGGTCGAGCGTTGCCGCCGCCCGGTAATGGACGCACTTGAGCAAGCCGGTTACTCCCCAAGCGAAATTGACGAAGTGGTCTTGGTCGGGGGGAGCACCCGAGTTCCCAAGGTCCGCGAAGTCGTCAAGAAGATCTTCGGCAAAGATCCACACCAAGGCGTTAACCCAGACGAAGTGGTCGCAGTTGGCGCCGCGATTCAAGGAAGCGTTTTGGCCGGTGACCGAACCGACGTATTGCTCCTCGACGTCACCCCGTTGACGCTGGGAATTGAAACCGAAGGCGGCGTGATGACTCCGCTCGTCGAACGTAATACGACTGTTCCGGTAGAAAAGAAGAACGTCTTCAGTACTGCCGCCGACAGCCAAACCGCAGTGACCGTCCGCGTGTTCCAAGGGGAACGCAAGATGGCCGCACACAACCGATTGCTTGGCGAATTTGATTTGCAAGGCATCCCGCCACAACCACGCGGCGTGCCGCAGATCGAGGTGAAGTTTGATATCGACCAAAACGGAATTCTCAGTGTTTCGGCCAAGGAGCTGAAAACCGGGAAGGAAGCCTCCGTCGAGATCAAAGAAGCCGGTGCGCTCAGCGAAGACGATATCGAAAATATGCGACGCGATGCCGAGGCCAACGCCGAGGAAGATCGCCGACAGTTTGAACTCGCCGAAGCACGCAACAAGGCAAATCAGCAAGTTCATCAACTGGAAAAGGAGATGTCCGAGCATGCCGACAAACTTTCCGATGCCGACAAGGAACCGTTGAACAAGGCCATCGAAAAAGTGAAGGCTGCGGCGGCAACCGAAGATGTCAATGCGATCAAGCAGGCGACCGAAGAACTCGAAACTGCGGCGAAGGCATTTAGCAAAGTCCTGTACGACAAGACCGCCGCCGCCGGCGATGCACCTGCCGGTGATGCCGACCCTGCCGCGGCCGCGGCAGCTTCGGACAACGATGACGACGATGCAATCGACGCTGACTTTGAAGTGAAGAGCTAACGTCCGGCAACGACATTCAAGGAACCTTCCACGGTCGCGACTGAGCTGTCCAGCCGACGCGACCGCGTGGAGGATCAATCCAGACGGGTGCAACGACGCCCGTCTTTTTTTACGCACCGACAGAACCAATCCGGAATGTTGATCACGTTCCATTGGCAAAAATCACCCCCAAGAGCCTTTCGCCAAACGTGCCGGCGTCGGATGTCCCCGGCTCAGCACTCACCACCGACAGAACGAGCCCACCGAAGGAGCATTTCCTCTCAGGCGGCAAACCGCAGGAGCAACCGCGATGACTTTCCGATTCGATAAATTGACCACCAAAGCGCAGGGCCTCATCGCCGAAGCGCAAGGCCGTGCGACCTCTGCCGGCAATCCCGACATCACGTCACTGCATCTGCTCAGCGCAATGCTGGACGAAACGGACGGCCTCACGGGCGCCTTACTGGACAAGATGAACGTCGACTCAAAGCAGCTGCGTGAACTGACCGCGAGCGAACTGGAAAAAACGCCTTCGGTAACGGGAGGACGTCAGCCAGGAATCTCCGGTGAACTGCAATCGGCGCTCAACGAAGCGGCGACCGCGGCCGAGTCTCTGAAAGACGAATACGTGGCGACCGAGCACTTACTGTTGGGCTTGGCCAAAGCCAAAACCAAGGCCCAGAGCCTGCTGTCACTCTGCGGGATCAATGCCGATGATGTATTGAAGGCCGCAAGTGAAATCCGCGGCAGTGCGCGAGTCACTGACCAGAACGCCGAAGAGACCTATCAGGCACTTCAAAAGTACGGCGTTGACCTGACCGAACTGGCTTCGCAAGGCAAGCTCGATCCGGTCATCGGTCGTGACAACGAAATCCGCCGAGTCATCCAGGTGCTTTCACGACGCACCAAGAACAATCCTGTTCTGATCGGTCAGCCAGGGGTCGGAAAGACCGCGATCGCGGAAGGTTTGGCGCTACGTATCTTTGAAGCAGATGTCCCACATAGCTTGAAAAATAAACGGGTGATTGCACTCGATATGGGCGCGCTTGTCGCCGGGGCAAAATTCCGAGGTGACTTCGAAGAACGACTCAAAGCGGTACTACGCGAAGTCAAAGATTCTGACGGGCGTGTCATTTTGTTTATCGATGAGTTGCACTTGGTCGTCGGAGCGGGTAAAGCCGAAGGGTCTCCCGATGCGGCAAACCTACTCAAGCCCGAATTGGCACGTGGCGCACTTCGCTGCGTCGGCGCGACGACGCTGGACGAATACCGACAGCACATCGAAAAAGACGCCGCACTCGAACGCCGTTTTCAGCCGGTGTTTGTTGAGGAGCCAAGCGTCGATGACACCATCGCGATTCTTCGTGGACTAAAACCGCGTTACGAATCACATCACGGGGTGCGGATCACCGATAGCGCGCTGGTTGCCGCCGCAACACTGGCCAACCGCTACATCACCGATCGTTTCCTCCCGGACAAGGCGATCGACTTGGTTGACGAAGCGACAAGCCGATTGGCGATGGAAAAGGAAAGCGTTCCCGAACCGATCGATCGTATCCAACGACGTTTGCGTCAGCTTGAATTGGCCCTGCGGCAGCTTCAAGATGAAGACCCAGATGATGCGTCGATCGTCGCCAGCCGAGAGGAGATCCAAGCGGAAATGGAGACCCTCGCCAAAGAGCTTGTTGATCTGCGAGAACAGTGGGAAAGCGAGAAGATTGGCCTCGAAGGCGTCCAGTCGATTCGACAAGAAGCCGAAACGCTCGCCCATCGTTTCGCAACCCTTGATGCCGAAGCCAAGCAAACGCAACTGCGCGGCGAAAACCCTGAATCAATCTACCGCGAAATGCTAGAGGTCCAATCGCGCCAAAAAGAACTCGAAGCCAAGCTCAATGAAATCGAAATCCGTGACGCCAACAACGACTCGGAAGAAGACAAGCCAGAGCACCATCGCCGATTGCTGCGACGGGAAGTTACGAGCGACGAAATCGCCGAAGTTGTATCGATGTGGACCGGGGTGCCGGTGAGCCGCATGATGGAAACCGAACGCGCCAAGTTGCTCGTGATGGAGGAACGTTTACACCAACGTGTTATCGGCCAGGACGAAGCCGTCCGCGCGGTCAGTGACGCGGTACGCCGAAGCCGAAGTGGTCTGTCCGATCCTAATCGACCGATCGGATCATTTTTATTCCTCGGCCCGACCGGCGTCGGAAAGACAGAGCTCTGTAAGGCACTGGCAGAAATCATGTTCGATGACGAATCGGCAATGGTTCGAATCGACATGAGTGAGTTTATGGAGCGGCACAGCGTCGCACGGATGATCGGCGCACCGCCCGGTTATGTCGGCTACGAAGAAGGCGGAAAGCTAACCGAAGCCGTCCGACGCCGCCCCTACGCGGTCATACTCCTCGATGAAATTGAGAAGGCTCACCCCGACGTGTTCAACATCCTGCTGCAAGTGCTCGATGACGGACGCTTGACCGACGGGCAAGGCCGCACGGTGAACTTTTCGAACACGGTGATCGTGATGACCAGCAATGCTGGCAGCCAGGAAATCCAGCGCATCGCAGCCGACGACGGCAGTGAAGACGACATGCATGCGGCCGTCCAAGAAGCCCTGCGTTCACGCTTTCTGCCAGAGTTTTTGAATCGGATCGACGACACCGTCATTTTCAAACCACTCGACCAAACTGAGATTCGCAAGATTGTGAAACTACAGCTCGACCAGCTGGCGACACGCTTGCACGAAAATGGTTTGAATTTGGAAGTGACCGAAGCAGCGATCGACGAAATCGCCAAAGTCGGTTACGACCCGACCTACGGGGCTCGCCCCTTGAAGCGAGTCATTCAGCGGCAAATCCAAAACCAATTGGCAACCGCGCTACTGAAGAGTTCGTTTCCGGAAGGAAGCACCGTCTTGGTCGACCACGACGGACTGGACTTTACCTTCGGGAGTCAAACGCCGATCGATCATGCGACGGCGTAGACGTTCGGGCATTCGATCAAACATACAAACGGCGCCGGCTGTTTGTGTGTTTGAGTCGCCCCAAAATACAGGGGTCCGAAATACAGGGGGCTGCACCTATTCAAATCAATGACTGCTGATTACCGTGGGCGGCCGGTTATCGACAGCGAAGTTCGATGGCCTATGGCGAATCCCTTGATAGATGAGAAAATAGGCAAACACTGGGTGCGTTCCGCTATCGGGTTTGAAACTGCTGCAACTTCGCAAAGATCTGCAATCGCAGTGGGCCCGTGTCTGCTCGCAAGGCGTTACGATAATTCGCGCGAGCCATCCGAAGGTTACCATCTGCTTCGGCACGTAACCCACGCTCGAATGCCGCTTCGGCAATCCGTTGCTGGGCGCGAATGTTCGCCGCCAACCGTGACTGCAAGTATTGATTGTGTGCGGCGTGGTACGCTGATGCTGCTTGCGCGGCAACGTTGTCATGAACCGGTTGCCCGTAACCACCGCCAGTGACAATTGGCGTCACGCCGGTGACGAAGGGGCGGATGGTTTGCGATTGGATTGCCCCGGGGATGCCATTGGTGGTCGTCAGCGAAGGTGTCGTCGATTGCAGCGTCGACGAACGGCCTTGAATCGCACTTAGTCCAATCGCCCCGCGTGTCCTACCGCTAGAAAATCCAAATCCCGTCCGGAGCCCAGAATTCGGATCGAAACCGGAGTTCGGTACGCCGACTCCAGCCGGAGTCTGCCCCCAACCCGGAAACTGTGCGAAAAAGTTTGGCCCTTGCAAGTTCCAACGCACGCCCGTCGACTCGAAAAAACCGGTCCGTCCTTGAATAGCGGGCGAAACGGCTTGGACCATTTGCGCCAAGACTTGATTTGCACTCGCCGCCTGAAAGGTGATCACGACGAGCACCGCGAGGGCCTTGAACCACGTGAAAGAAGGCTGGATCATTGATCTTCACCCCAGAGTTCGTAAATCGCACATCAATCGCTAACAGTTACCGCGACATCTGGGCGACTTGAGACATCAGATAAAACATTTCTTGGGCGATCTGAAAACAACGCTCATTGTAGCGTTCATTCTCTTGCGGCGTCCGGTCGGCGACTTTTGGATCTTCATAATGCAGCGCGAACCGTCCCTGGCTACCAGAAACAACCGGACAAATCCGATCAGCATCGGAACAGCACATCATCGCAATGAATGGCGTCGAAGCATTGCCGGCATCCTCATAGAGCTTTGAAAAGCACTTCAGGGGTGCGACCGAGTCGGCATATTGAACGAGATAAACCGGGTTGGCTTTCTCTCCGGTCGCGACGACCGAGAGGCCTGAGCGTCGCAGCGCTCGCACGGTGCGAATGTTGCACGCAGTCGTTTCTGTACCGCCGGAAAATGCGTCGACGCCAGGGACTTCGTAGTGGTGCGCCGCGATCTGACACCACACTTGTCCGAATTGACTGCGTCGTGAATTGTGCGTACAGATAAAATTCAACTGCACATGGCCGTCGCGGTTGCTGGTCGCAACAATGTGCTTTGCGATCTGGTCGAGCAATTGCTGACGGCCTGTCGGTAAAGAATCAAACGATTCGGTAACTCGCTGAACGAATGGCCGGACCGGTTCGACAAGCCGCGTGTTCTCGCGCTGGCGTTCCCCGGACGGAGCAGTGGTCGTTTCGGCAATGACGACGGCGCCCAATCCCGAAAGCATGAGCATAGTCGCAATCAATCGTTTCATCGAATCACCTTAAAGTAGATGCAAATAAAAACGCCCCGGAGGACTCTCCGGGGCGTGATGATTGTTCAATTTTGCTGCGGAAAGCAACACAAGTTCGGCAGGCCTATTCTTTCTCAGCCTTCGCTTTTGCAAAGCCGTTTTCAAATGCCTTGTCATTGAAAACGAGCTTCAGTTTTGCTTCGGTGTCTTCCGCTTTTTCAACTTTGCCTTTGCAATTGTTACAGCAAAACGCAACCTTCGCGCCTTCGATCTTCAACGCGGTTGAATCCTTCGCGGGTCCGCCGCTAAACGGGCATGCCTTTTGTTCGTACTGTTTTGTCGAAACCAGTTGATGGTTGGCTTTGACCGCAAACGGCTTACTGTCTTTTTCGAACTTGCTTTCGCAATTACCGCAACAGAAAAACACTTTCCCGTCTTTGTACTCGGCCGATTTGTCAGCCTTCGCAGCGCGAGGTGCGACGACGCACTTGACGCCTTCCAAGCTGACATCAGCCGTCACGGTTGTTGCGACTGCGACTACGAGCACGGCAACTGCCGACGCAATAAACTTTCTCATCTCGTTTTCCTGATGTTGTAAGAGACGCGTGACTAAGGGGAACAGGCGAGCGTTTCGCCAGCATTGGGGGTTGAACGGTGAGGGTTGATCCGTTCCCGCACGTGAGCGATCGGAGTTAGGCGATGACACGCTGCATAGGAAGCCTTGCTTTTGAAGCTCTGCCTCTGCTGGATCTGGCGACCTACGCCGTAGATCCAACTGATACACACTCACCTGCTAGGAGCCGTTTCCACCTACACCATAGGCATCTCGCCCCCCCGAAACCAAGACATGCTTTGCCGAATCGGGCAAAAAAATCAAATTCGCCAGAATCCCTGACCGGCATTTTGCATCGCCATTTTTGGAAATGGGAAGCAGATCGCCGACAATTCGCCACAGGACGGGACGACACTCCGGCTGGGACCTGATCTACCAAACCCCAGAGTGTTACGCTAGGACGGCATCAATTCGCTGCGAAACTCCGGGGTGCAACCAACTCGGGCGGCGGGCCCCTTCACAGCCATCGGTGACTTTCACCAGCGCAGAGGATAATGTCCGCCCGGCTTCCTCGACCGACGCAGGAACACAAGATTCCGGCCAACAAACTTCCGGCGCTAGCTGGCAAGCGACAGAATCGGCATCGAATTCACAGAAATAGCTAACTTGACGCAAGATGCACACCGTCGCCGCCAAACTGACCGTGTTGCCAATCATCGGAGCCCATTGGATCAGGGTATCGCTTGGCGAAATCACTCCAACGCTGGCCTGAATCGCCAAGCCTCCCAGCCAAGCTGGGGCCAGTGCCAAGACTCGAATTAGCGCGTGCTTGCGTCTCGCATGCGCGACTTCATGCAAGATCACCATCGCGAGCTGCGGACGGCTGAGATCACGAACCAGTCGATCAGTCAAAAAGACGATTTGAAACCGACCGAAGAACCCTGCCATCATGGCGTTGAAACTACGTTGTTTCGTATCCCAAATGATCAACTTGCAGCGTTTCAAACCAGCCGCTTGAAGGACCTGATGAATCCAACTCGAAGTTGCTTCGTCGATCGATGTCTGCGGAAACGCACGGCGGACTAACCATGGCATCACAAAGACGGACGCCGCAATCATGGTCAGGATCAGCAGCCCGATTCGAGTGCCCGGACTGAGCGGGATGATTGACGCGATATCGACGAGAACCAACATCAATAAAATCGGGACGACGATCCACGCGATCGTCGAGCGAGCCATCAGCGCAAGCCAAGCGACGGTTGAACGAAAGCCCGACCTGGCGACACCCAAACGTTGCGCGAAACGATGTTCGGCCGACCACAAGCCGAGCAAGATCGCCACCGTTGGCAACAACAGACCAATCGCATGCAATGTCATCGACTGGGATACCACCGGCAGTTGGTCCAGGCAGCGTCCTAGCCCAAATCCCCCTAAACACAGACCGATGATCGCCAACGACAGCCAGCGTAAACAGGTCGTTTGCCGACCAAACCAATCAAAAGCGGTGTCGACGGTGATCTCGCCCTGCCGGACCAAATTCAAGACCAACCGCCCACACAGAAAACACATCACCCACCAAATACCGACGACGGCTGCGGAAAATGCGACTGAACGTTCAAGATCGATCGCCGGATTTGCCCCCGGTTGGGGAAGCGTGCCAAAGCTAAGCGAGATGACGACGGCAAGAAAATAGTAGAGCTGCACGAAAAACTACGGCGGAAGGATTCGTCGGTAAAAAATCGAGTGACTTCTGGACAGACCTCAAAATATTCCATGATTTGCTTGCCCGCCGCAACTTTCGACGATTCGACATCTGAATGACCGTTCGGGCGGGCAGGTTATGACGCCCAACACTCGTCCCCTATCGGTCGGCGGCCCCGCCCGTCACCATCGGTGTGGGCTGACTGAACGCTTCCAGGCCCGGTAGACTGGAGCAAAAGGACTGTTGCAACCCAAAAATCTCCGATAAAGACCGCATGTCGACGACCGAAATCAAGGTCAAAGGTGCCCGCGAACACAACCTTCGAAACGTCAATCTGACGCTTCCTCGCGGCGAGCTGATTTGTTTCTCCGGAGTCTCTGGAAGCGGAAAGTCGTCGCTGGCTTTCGACACGCTTTATGCAGAAGGTCAACGGCGGTACGTCGAATCGCTGTCCAATTACGCACGTCAGTTTATGGGGCAGATGCCCAAACCTGACGTGGACTTGGTCAGTGGACTCAGCCCGTCGATTTCGATCGCACAGAAATCGACCGGCAACAATCCGCGGTCGACCGTCGGAACGATTACAGAGATCTACGACTTTTTGCGTGTACTGTTCGCACGCGTCGGCACACCAAAGTGCCCGAAGTGTGACGTCGAAATTGCGGCCCAGCCGGCCGATGCGATCACCTCGCGGATTATCGATTGCGATCCTGAAACCGATGTTTGGATCCTGGCTCCTTTGGTTCGAGCCAAAAAGGGTGAGTTCAAAGACCTCTTCGAAGATCTCCGTAAACAAGGATTCACACGAGCCCGAGTGGATGGAGAAACAATTCGCTTGTCGGACCCGCCGCCGCTTGACCGAACGCGTCGTCATGATGTCGAAGTGGTCGTCGATCGCATCGGGGCCGATCAGCGAGATCGCGGTCGGATTCAAGAAGCCGTTACCCAAACGCTTCGATTGGGCGATGCCTCCGTGATCGTTTCGCTGTCGGAAATCAATTCAGATTCGGCGGCACCACCCAAGCAGGATCTCCTTTACTCCTCACGCTACTCGTGCCCTTCGTGCGGCGACAGTTTTCGACCGCCTACGCCGCAACTGTTCTCGTTTAATAACCCACAGGGAATGTGTGAATCCTGCGACGGGTTGGGGCATCTTTACACATTCATCCCCGAGCAAATCATTCCCGACGACAGCAAGTCAATTCGTCACGGAGCGATCACGCTACTCGGAAAGTGGGGTGACATCGGACGATACCGACGTCACATCTACAAAGGCTTTGCCGATGCGATGGACAAGGCGTTGGAATTGGAACCGGGAAGCATGCTTCAAACCAAGTGGCGTGAGCTGTCTCCCGAAGCTCGAAAGTTGTGGCTATGGGGAAGCGATTCGACTTACGAATTGACTTGGCGTGGCGGAAAGCGTAGCCGAAAGTACAGCGGGTCTTTCAATGGCTTTATCCCCGAGTTGCTCGACCGTTACCGGACGACAAACAACAAGATGCAGCTTCGGCATCTGGAAAAGTTCATGGACACGATCGATTGTGTCGACTGCCATGGGCAACGATTAAATCGTCAGGCCAGTGCGACCACGATCACAACCAAAAGCAAGTCGTTCGCTGATCGCCCGGAACGATCGCTCCCAGACCTGTGTGATCTTTCGATCGATCGGCTCTACGAGTTCTTTACCGATTTGGAACTGACAGAGACGGACACGAAAATCGCCGCCGAAGCTTTGAAGGAGATCCGAACGCGGATCGGTTTCCTTCTAGGAGTCGGACTGAATTATCTGACGCTCTCCCGAACCGCGCCGACGCTCTCCGGTGGCGAATCGCAACGAATCCGACTTGCCGGACAGATTGGAAGCGGATTGGTCGGTGTGCTGTACATCCTGGACGAACCGTCGATCGGATTACACGCCCGCGACAACGATCGCCTAATCGAAACATTGGTCCGCTTGCGCGACGCCGGCAACACGCTGATTGTTGTCGAGCATGACGAAGATACGATGCGTGCTTCAGACCGGATCATCGATTTTGGCCCCGGCCCAGGTGTTCGCGGCGGGAAGATCGTCGGCATGGGGTCCGCCGATGAATTGGGCGATAAACCACGCAGTGAAACAGGCAAGTACTTATCGGGAAAGAAATCGATCGCGGTCCCGACACGACTACGCCCGACCGACCATGAGCAACAACTGACGATCCACGGGGCAACGTTCCACAACTTAAAAAACGTTGATGTCAGCATCCCGCTGCAAACAGTGACCTGTGTGACCGGGGTCTCCGGAAGCGGTAAAAGTTCGCTGATCGGTGGGATCCTTGAACCCGCGCTTCGGAACGCGCTCAATGGCGCCGAAGCCGAAGTCGGAGAACACGATTCGATCAGCGGGCTGGAGCATCTCGATAAGACGATCGCGATCGACCAATCACCGATCGGGCGGACCCCACGCAGCAACCCCGCAACCTATGTCAAAGTCTTTGACGAAATCAGAAACCTGTACGCGAAGATGCCGGAAGCCAAAACTCGTGGCTACACGGCAAGCCGTTTCAGTTTCAATGTCGACGGCGGACGCTGTGCCGCCTGTGACGGGAACGGCGCCACCAAGCTTGAAATGGACTTCTTGGCCGACATCTGGGTCACCTGTCCGATCTGCGCCGGGCGGCGATACAACCGCGAAACACTGTCGGTCGAATTCAAAGGTGCTTCGATCGCTGACGTCCTGGAAATGGACATCGCCGAAGCGTTAAAGCTGTTTAAGAACGTTCCTAAGATCGCAGAAAAATTGCAAACGTTGGTCGACGTCGGCTTGGAATATCTCAAGCTCGGCCAGCCTTCGCCGACGTTGTCCGGCGGCGAAGCACAACGCATCAAACTCTCTCGTGAGCTCAGCAAGAAAGAAACAGGTCGGACGCTGTATGTGCTTGACGAACCGACGACGGGACTGCACTTCGCCGATATCGAACTGCTGTTAAAAGTCATCCACGGGCTGGCCGATCGCGGTAACACCGTGGTCATCGTCGAACACAACTTGGACGTCATCAAAACCTCCGACCATGTAATCGATCTCGGCCCAGAAGGTGGCGAAGGCGGCGGAAAAGTCATCATCGCCGGACGGCCACAAGAGGTCGCCGAGTGTAGCGAAAGTCATACCGGCGCGTCGCTTGCCAAAACCCTAGGCATTCGCCCGGCAAAGAAACGCAAAAAACGCGGCAGCGGTAAAGCGACCGTCGAACTTGCCCCGCCAAACGAACAAGCCAAAACGCATCTGGTTGTTCACGCCGCCGACCAACACAACCTCAAGTCCGTCGACGTAGAGATTCCGCGCGATGCCATGACCGTTTTCTGTGGCCCGAGCGGTAGCGGCAAAAGCTCGATGGCGATGGATACAATTTATGCCGAAGGTCAACGGCGCTACGTCGAATCGCTGTCCTCGTACGCGAGGCAGTTTATCGGCCAAGTTCAAAAGCCCAAGGTGGAACGGATTGATGGCCTTTCACCTGCGGTCGCCCTCGAGCAAAAGAACCTCGGTCATTCGCCCCGCAGCACCGTCGGGACGGTCACCGAAGTCTACGATTACCTTCGTATCCTGATGGCACGCTTGGGAACTCGCTATTGCCCCGACTGTGACGTCGAAGTCGGAACTCAGACACCGGACGAGATCACCGAAAAAATCTTGGCGATGCCCGAAGGTACGCGTGGCTTGATCTTGGCGCCGATCGAAGTCGTCGCCGGGGAAGCGTCCAAAGACACATGGCAATCTCTTCGCAGCCAAGGCTATGCACGCGTCAGAATCGATGGCCAAACGATGTCTCTCGAAGATGCGCCCGCACTTGACCCACGTCGCCGGCAAACCGTGGAAGTGGTCGTCGACCGCGTCGTCATCAATCCCGACGAGCGATCACGAATCAGTGACAGTATCGAACAAGGGCTGTCGCTTGGGCTGGGAGTCATCTCGATCGCCGTTGCTGATCCCGAACGCGATGAAAAACACTGGGACACGATCACACACAGTCAACACTTGGTGTGCAGTCAGTGCGGCCGATCGTTTCCCACGCTGACGCCACATCACTTTTCCTTCAACAGTTCGGTCGGTTGGTGCACGCAGTGCGAAGGTTTAGGGAAACAACGTGGCACGAACCCCGCCGCACTGCTCGGGTCGCCACGCCAGTCGCTTGCCGAAGGTGTCGCCTACTTATGGCCCGATGTCGATGAATCGATGTCGTTGTGGCTGCTTCGCGCACTTTCACGCCAAACCGGCGTCCCAATCGATGTCCCCTATGATGAACTGACTGCGACGCAGAAACGCATTCTCTTCCACGGGTTGGGTAAACGTTGGATCGAAGTCACCGAACGCGATTCAGATCCTGATTCGACTTCCAACGAACGCTTGTTCCGTTATCAATTCAAAGGTTTCTATCCGGCGCTCGAAGAAGCCTCGCGACTGACGCCTGGCCTGCGCGGACGGTTGGAACAGTTTGTCGATGAAATTGATTGCAGTGCGTGTCATGGCTCACGACTGCGCGAAGAATCGGCCGCTTGTCGATTCCGCGGTTTGACGATCGCCGACTTGGTGCACATGCCACTGGAACGTTTGGATGTGGCGGTCAAAACCTGGAAACTCGACCGACGCGAAAAGAAAATCGCCGGCGAGCTGGTCCGCGAAGTCAGCTCGCGGGTTCGTTTTCTGCTCGATGTCGGACTCGATTACTTAACGCTGCATCGGGGAGCCGCGACGCTTTCCGGAGGCGAAGCCCAGCGGATTCGCCTTGCCGCGCAACTTGGCAGTGGCCTTTGCGGTGTCTTGTATGTGCTCGACGAACCGACGATTGGATTGCACCCCCGCGATAACTTGCGATTGTTGTCGGCACTGCATCGCTTGCGAGACCTTGGCAACACGTTGCTCGTCGTCGAACACGATCGAGACGTCATCGCCGGCAGTGACTACTTGTGTGACTTTGGCCCCCGCGCCGGGCGTCACGGCGGTCGCATCGTTGCCTCGGGAGATCCGCAGGCGCTGGTTCCTGCCGAACAATCTGTGACCGGTGGCTATCTCCAAGGCACCAAACAGATCGCCGTCCCCCCTTCACGACGTCCTGTCTATTCCAAGGGCGGCGAACCGATGGTTAATTTCTTAAGTCTGTACGGTGCGTCAGAACATAATTTGCACGACGTCGATCTAAAGATTCCGCTCGGCGTCATGACTGCGGTCACTGGGCCTAGTGGAAGCGGTAAAAGCACGCTGATCGAAGGCACGTTGTATCCGATTCTTGCGAAACGATTGCACCGCACCCGCGAAAAACCGGGACGGTACGACCGCCTCGAAGGAATCCGGCACATCGATAAAATCATCCGAGTCGACCAATCGCCGATTGGAAATACGCCGAGCAGTAACCCAGCAACCTACACCGGCGTCTTCGATGTGATCCGTGGGCTGTTCGCTTCGATTCCCGAAGCGGCCGAACAGCGATTCACCGTCCGAACGTTTAGCTTTAACGTCAGCGGAGGACGCTGCGAAACTTGCGAGGGTAGCGGGCAGCGTCGGATTGAGATGCACTTCCTGCCCGACGTATGGGTTCCATGCGAGGAATGTAATGCGCGTCGGTACAATGATGATGTCTTGGCGATCAAGTACCACGGGAAGTCGATTGCCGATGTCTTGGAGATGCCTTGTGGCGAAGCGGTAGAACTATTCGCGTCCGAGCCTCGGATCGTTCGTGTCCTGCAAACCCTCTGCGATGTCGGCCTCGACTATGTGACTCTCGGACAATCTGCCCCGACATTGTCCGGTGGTGAAGCGCAGCGCGTGAAACTTGCCGCCGAGCTAGCACGACCGGGCACCGGCCGAACTCTGTATCTGTTAGATGAGCCGACGACCGGATTACACTTCGATGACATCGCGAAACTACTCGATGTCATGCAGCGTCTGGTTGATCGAGGCAATACTTGTGTGGTGATCGAGCACAACTTGGACGTCATCAAATGCGCCGACTGGGTGGTCGACATGGGGCCGGGGGCGGGCGTATCGGGCGGACAGATCGTCTTCGAAGGTACACCCGAACAACTCGCCGCAACTGCGAAGGGAAAGAAACGGGCGAACGTGTCAGTCACAGCTCCCTTCCTCGCCGATGCCTTAGAAGCTGCGAAGCATGCCGCCCCGGTTTCACCAAACGAACCATCCATGGCGACGTCTTCTGATGCTGCCCCCGATCTTTCGATCGAGAAAGAACCGCCGATTGATACCGCTGCGCCCCCCCAATCCGAAGCGTCCGGCCAGGCGTCCGAGCCGGTAAGCTCGCGAGGAAAATCCAACGATGTTTGGCAAGTGCTCGGCCGTAAATGGCACTCGATGCCAAAAGGATTTGAAAACAACAGGAAACCGGAATGGCCATTGAAGTTACCCGATCGACTGTTTGACCAAATCGAAAAAATCGCTGGCCCCGATCGACTTAAGATGGCGGCCTCCAACCGAGTGGATGTCGTTGATGACAATGGCCAAGTTTGCTTGTCGATCCGAACTCGTGATCTTGATGCGGTCCGAATTATCTCGCGTCAATCGATCGCAAACCTCGAGACCGATGAACTCGTCGCCGCAAAAATCGATGTCCATGATGGCCACAGTGAAACGACCCTGGCGATCAATCGGCTTGGTCAAGCAAGCAAGCCGGCACTCAAACGTTTTCTAAAGCAAGTGCTACAGTGATGCGGCTAGCGAATCCAGTTGAAATGCATGGCGAGATAGGCCCGACGGCCAGCAGTCTGACCAACCGCTAGTCGAATTTCTGACGGCGTTGTTGTTTCTTTTGGCTTTGTTGAATCTTCGCCTCTTTGCGGCGACGGCGACTTCCGGCGGTTGGCTTGGTCGGCTTTCGTTTCCGTGGCGGCCGTCTGGTTTCGGTGAGCATTTCAACCAGCTTTGCACGGACTTCCGCCAGGTTTTGCATTTGCTCGCGATGGCGATCACTCTGCAAGACCAAGGCACCGTCACGGTTGATTCGGTTCGAGAATTTGCGGCGAAACCGATCCTTCCATTCATCGGAAATCTGTTCCGTCGCTTCAAATTCCCAATGCAAGATAACCTTAGAATTTACCTTGTTCACGTTTTGCCCCCCCGGACCGCTACTTCGCGCCGTCGTGACGGTGAATTCGGCAGCAGGGAGCGTTAAGTAGGAACTGACAATCAAATCATTCATAGTTGCGTATCGAAGAAATCGTTACCGGAGTCTTCACGTGAGTTCTTTTGATCAAAACGCATCGCGATGATTTATCATAGAGGCGGCGTCGAGAGTTTGAAGCGCCAAAGCGGATGTCGATTGATCGGGCCAAGGAAAACACCGCAACTTTCGTCCGACTTCTTTTCTTGTATACATTTGCAATGAACGACAAGACTCGACGTACGAAGGTTCGACGTATCATTTTGCTAGTGATCGCTTTGATCACGATTCCCGGTGCCTACGCCTACATCGAACTTGTGCTCGCCCGTCCGATCGGTGAAGGTCCGGCCGGTCCCGCCGTCGATGCGGCAGATTTTAAGGACGTCTGGACTGATCGCGCGGTCAAGGTCCTTGGAATCGGTGACAGTGTGACCGCAGGACTGGGAGCGAAGAGCCCCAGCCATACGTTTTTCAACCGTATCCTCGAGAATCCTGCGGATGAATTCCCTGCGATGCAAGGCGTATGTCTTTCGGCGGTACTGCCGAACCTCGACCATGAGAATCATGCAATTTCTGGTTCGGAGTCCGACCTCCATCTTGAGATCATCCGGGAAGAAATCCCGGTCGAAGAACAAGCCTACGGAATCGTCCTAATGACCTCAGGCGGTAACGACCTGATTCACAGTTACGGCCGAAGCGCTCCTCGCCAATGCGCGATGTACGGTGCCACACTGAAACAAGCCGCGCCATGGATTGACAACTTTAAGATCCGATTGCGCACCATGTTCGAAGAGATCGACCAGAAGTTTCCGGTCGGATGCGAGATCTACATCGGCGACATCTATGATCCGACCGATGGCGTAGGCGATGCACCGAGTATCTTTCTTCCCGACTGGCCCGACGGGCTGGCGATCCACGCCCGATACAACGAGACGATCCGTTCGGTCGCTGCCGAACGAAACAACGTTTTTGTCGTCCCGTTGCATGCAACCTTTCTCGGGCACGGTTCACATTGCCGGCAATTCTGGCGTTCGACCTATGATCGCGAAGACCCGCACTACTGGTTTTACAGCAATATCGAAGACCCAAACGATCGTGGCTATGACGCGATTCGCCGCACATTTCTAAACACGATCGTCCAACATTCACGCCTGAAGCCAAGAGAGTAAACGACGATGGCCCGACGCCAGTGCTTCGTCAACCTTTGAGTTTAGGATTAGCCGCATGGCGTTAGCCACGGTTTCGGTGCAGGAACCGGGGATAACGCACGTCGGCCGATGAGCCGAACTCAGGATTTCATCGCTGTCACGGCGCCACGAATTTTCTGAACAATTGATTCATCCAAATCGCTGACCAGCGGAAGCATTGGCCCAGTTTGGGCGATGCCCGCCTCGGCTACCGCGTGATGCAACACACGAATAGGGCTGTACTCGTTTCGCAGGTCTTCTAGCGGCAAAAACCATTGTCGAATCTGTTCGGCCGTTTCGAATTCGCCGGCATGAATCGCATGCATCATCTCCATACTTCGCTTCGGAGCAACACAAACACAGCCGCTGGTAAATCCGGTCACACCAAAATCGCGCAGGTGAACGATCGCCGGCTGTTCGCCGATTCCGCTGACCATGCGTTCGGTCGGAAAGACATCGATCAGCGATTTCAAATAGGGATCATCCGACGGATCGTCGAGCACGACGGCGTACTTGATCCATGAAATCACGCCATCTTTTTCGAGGGATGCGACCAACTTTGGGTCAAGCCATTGATCGAATTTCAAATACAACACCAAAGGCTTGCCGAGTCGTTCGGCCAATCGACGCACACCACTCGCACACCCATGTTGATCGACAATGTCGCGCGACGGCAACAACATCGCCGTCGAGAACGGGTACTCACGAAGCACGTCGACCTGGTCACACGCCAGACCATAGGCCGGACCGATCGAAGGGACGACGGTGGTCTGGTCGCCGGAGTTTTCGGCAAGCATTTGAAGCGTTGACGCGAATTCACTTAGCCGAATGTGATAGAAGAGCGCGTTGCCACCGTAGAGCAACGATCGCACACCACCGTCTTCTAGAAAACGAATGATTTTGCGGTTCTCTTCTGAGCAAACCTCACCTTCAGCATTTCGAGCCAGTGGTGGTACGGCAAAAACACTTTCACGCAAATGCGCGGCATCAAATTCTGAGTTCAACATGATGATTGATTAATGGAGTCCGGCGATGGGCATTGCGACACGATACAGGCCCGTTCGCGCGGTCACGTACATGGTCTTCCGGTCGTCGCCACCAAAGCTAACGTTTGCGGGTTTTTGAGGAAACTCGACCAAACCGATTTGCTTTCCCGCTGGAGAGAAAATTTGAACGCCTAGATCACTCGTGATATAGACGTTGCCTTGGACATCCAACGCAATTCCGTCAGCCCCGGTACCGGATTTACCTTCCGGTTGAGTGAGTTCGCAGAACGTTTTTGCCGGGCTTAGTTTTCCAGGCCCGAGCACTTCATAGACCAGCATCTCGGACTGTCCGCTAGGGCAAACATAAAGTCGACTTCCATCGGGTGAAAGTCCGATGCCATTGGGAGCTTTGATGTCAGACGTCACGCGCGAAACGCGGCGAGGTTCACCGTCATCGCTCGCTGGGCTGATGTAATAGACCGCTTGAATGGTTTGCGGTAGCGGTGTTGGTGCGCGGAAAAGTGGGTCGGTAAAATAAATCCCACCATTGGCGTCGACGATCAAATCGTTCGGGGCATTGAATCTCCGTCCGCCAAACTTATCCGCAAGGGTCGTCGCCGCGCCCGTCTTGATGTCATATTCGACGACTTGGCCGTCCATCTGGCAGGCCCTGATTTTTCCGTCGGAGGCGATCAAGATTCCGTTGGTGTGACCGCTCTGATCGGTGAACCGATCAATTGATCCGTCCTCACGCAAGCGAAAGACGGAGTTGTTCGGGATATCCGAAAAAAACAAGGACTTGGATTTCGGTTCCCAGGCTGGGCCTTCCGTAAACGCGTATCCGTCTTGGACCAATTCAACTTTGCCGATCGGTTCGATCGACTCCGCCGCCGGTTCATCTTGGGCACTACCAATCGTGCCCATCAACAAAATTGCGGTGCAATATATCCATCGCGTCATTTTCATCTGTGTTCTCCCGGTGACTTGTCGGTGGGCTTTGCTGATCGCTCATGACTCGCTTCGTCGGTGACAACCGAATATCGTGGCGAGGCAGAGCGTTAAGTCAGCAACTCTTCGCGTAGGCGTTCAAAATAATCCAAGACAGGACGCGGGTCGCCTGCGGCATCGATCACGCCAGAGTGGGCTTGAACATGCGGTTCATCATCGGCCCAACCATCCCAGACGATCCCATGGACCATGTGCTTAGCCAATAGTGTACGAACTAATGGACCGGCCGTGCGAAGCTGATTGGCGGCCAACTCCGCTTTGTTGTCCCCGTTGATCAATGTCGGCCGATTGACACGTGCCTGTGCGTCGTTGCCGCAATCGCCCGGGATAGTCATTTGCACCAACATCGGAATGCCCAACGTCGCCCAGCGATCGATCATTTGTCCGAAATCGAGTGCCGATCGGGGCAGAGTCGCATCGGCGGCATAGTTCAAACGGATGTCCAACCCGATCCCCGCCATCCCCAACCCGCTACGCGCGATCGCATCGGCAAAATGTAACGCTGAAATTCCGTCACGGTGCTTTGCCAAGTATTCGCCGAAGGGTTGGTCGAACGAAATGATCGCTGGCGTATTTGGATCAACACGTCGGACGGTTTGCAAAATCGCGACCGCCAATCGCATCACTTGTTCATCGTCCAATGGAATCGGCCCGGGCGTATTCAACCCGGTCGCACAATTCCACAGGTGGACCGATCCGCGATAGCGATTGACCACACGCTCGGTGTACTGCGTAATCGACGACAAGAACGATTCAAAGTTATCTTCGATCAAGTAAAACCAAGCTGGCATCATCTCGCTGCGGAAATCCAACAGCGGACCGCAGAGGACCTTCATCCCGCGTTCACCGCACCACTGGATCGTACGATCGCATTTTTCAAAATCGAAGCGTCCCGCTTCCTCTTCGATCAACGACCAGTTCAGCCGTACCGCCGCCGTGTTGAATGCTTTGTTAAAACGGGAGGAATGCTGCGACCGAGTCGGTGAAGGGGGCACGACGCTGCCAGCGAGAAGTGTCCCGAGCTGCGGTTCGCGTTGTTTGCGAAAGGCGATTGACTGTAGCGCAAACGATTCACCGAGATCTGCGATCGCATTTTCCAACGTCGCAATCGCTTGCAAGGCAGCTTTCGAGCAAGCACTTAAATCGTCACGTAACGTGGCGGCATCAAGGAACTGTTCGGTTCCGCGTTGAAGCAATTCGCCAAACCGATCACTCAGTGACAACCCGGCTCGTTGCCAAGCATCTGATTGAACGCGAGCCCGATAACAACTGCCACGCGCGAGTTCCAAAAACAGCGGATACCGCTGCTCGCCAGGCATCAAAGTACACGTCGAAAGCGTCCTGTAACCGAGCCCTTTGGTCGGGCAAGTCAAATACAGTTTCCCGGATGTCTCGACGGGACGCTTGATCGTCAAGACGCCGTCGTCCTTGGATAACTTACACTCCCAAGGGACGCCCTCGATGCCACAGATGTACGCGTCTTTCCAAAGCGTTTGCTTCAGCAACAGCGTGGAATCTGGCGGAACGGCGAAGTGAAATTGCCCCATGGTGTGAGTTTTGAAGTGGCGCTCTTTGACGTGTTGACTGACGTAAACCCAACGGATCTCGGCTGATGTGATGTCCAGGAAGATCCACTCTCACTGGGAGCGTCGTGCCTCCGGTCATCCGAATGCCTTTTCGGTCGCGTCGACCCCCGCCCCTCGCAACTGCGAAAGGACGATGGGGCCACGCGACTCTAAGAGACGCGGGCTAGTCGATCGGAACCTAGGGCAAACGAACTTGTTTCAGGGTGACCAGTTTACCCCGAGTTAGGAAGCGACGCGACTGGTAGGCCGGCCGACAACAGGACCAGCATTTTGCCGACATTTTGGGGGGCCGAGATCGACCATGGTCCGCTTGTGAACACTTTGAGGATCCCCAACAATGCGACTTTCACCCTTTCTTCACCGATCGCCCCATACACGTGGTCAATGATGTCGACTCCGGCACCCTATCAATTCGATGACTCCGGCGCGCTACTGGAAACCCAACTGCCACTTCCAAGGCGAAGCGGTAAAGTTCGCGACGTTTATGAACTGGGCGATCAACTACTGGTGGTCAGCACCGACCGCATCAGTGCTTTCGATTACATCTTGCCATGCGGGATCCCCGACAAAGGAAAGTTGCTGACGCAGATGAGTGTGTTCTGGTTTGACCATCTGGACGTTAACCATCACCTGCTTTCAACGGAAGTTCCACAAGTACTCGCCGACCAGATCGACGTCCAGCCTCTTGAGGGTCGCGTGATGGTGGTCCGCCGTGCCGACGTGGTTCCGTTTGAGTGCGTCGCACGGGGGTACCTCGAAGGCAGTGGCTGGAAGGAATATCAAACAACGCAAGCCGTCTGCGGTAATCGGCTGCCAGGGGGACTTCGGCAATGCGACGCACTTCCCGAATCGATTTTCACGCCTGCGACCAAAGCCGACGAAGGACATGATGAAAACGTTTCCATCGGTCGAATGATTGCAGACGTCGGAAGCGACTTGGCGTTGCACTTGCGAGACGAAACGCTTCGGCTTTACCGCCAAGCCGCCGAACACGCCAAGTCATGCGGCATCATCATTGCCGATACGAAGTTCGAATTCGGCCGCGTCGCCGACGAGGATACGCCCATCTTGATTGACGAAGTCCTCACGCCGGATTCATCGCGTTTTTGGGACGCGGCGACCTATGAACCCGGTCACTCACAACCGTCTTTCGATAAGCAATTTGTCCGAGAGTGGCTGATGAACTCCGATTGGGATCGCAACTCGCCACCCCCATCTCTGCCACCAATCATCGTCGAACGAACCGCCGCCAAATACCAAGAAGCATTCGATCGCCTGGCGAGCACCTGAGCCGTAGACACCAGTGATTCGTTCCAACTCGTTTAAGATCAACCGCACAGCGTTAGTCACCGCTTCGGTGCAATCACCGGAGCTAACGCCCGCCGGCTGATGAGCCGAACCCGAACATTCGATTTAGACGGAGCACTAGCCTCGGGCCAGAACCACCGCGCCGACTTTGCGACGGCTACTCTCCCGATTCGACAACCTTGCAATGCTCAAGGATCTCGCCCGCCGAGGCGCGGTACCCAACATAAAATGGACCGAACTCCGCATACTTCGCGCTTGCCTTGTCGAATCGCATCTTATAGACGATATCTTTCAAGTAGTCTGGGTTGCGTCCCCAAAGCGTGACCATCCACTCCCAGTCATCTAAACCGACCCCGACGGTGATCAACTGAGACACCTTGCCGGCGAACGCGATACCGCTCTGCGCGTGCTCGGCCATCATCGCGTTGCGATCGCTAAACGATTCCATGAACCAGTTCGCGTCGGGGACGCGAGATTTGTTCATTGGATAGAAACAGGCGGCGGGCCAATCCGGAATCTCCGGACGCAGTCGCTGCTCGTTCATCATCGGAAGCCGTCGCTCGTACGCCGCTACTTTCGCATTCAGTTCGGGACTATCCTCGGTGGCACCTTCGCGAATCAAACGATCGCGGTACTGCTCGATCGACGGCACGTACTCGCTGACTTCGCTGATCGAGACAAATGACCAAACCGGTTCAATAAATTGGCCCAGTGGCGGCGCGATCAATGCTTGATGGACCGCGTCGACTTTTGCCGGGTCGGGATCCATCACCAGGACGGCAAAGTCTGCCGCGTGACCACTGATCCAGTACGACGCCAAACGCTCAGGCTTGACGTCGCCGGCCGGTGACAGCGCCGCACGAAAGTTTGCCACGCAACTCGGCGACAACACATGCGGCATGGATTCTCGACGAAATCGATAGAGAAAGTGACTGCAATGCCAGCCCTTTTCGGGAATCGTCGAGGGTTCGGGCAACGGGGTGGCGTGGGGATTGGGACGACCTGACATCTGCGATAGCTATCTCGTTCAGCGAGCACCGGAATTTGAAAGGGAATCTCCCTGATCTTCCCACGAACGTAGCGACGGCGCAAGGTGTGGTCCACCTCTCCTCGCCTGTTCCGATGGCGAGAACACCGACTAGCTCGAAACGACTTGAGCGTTTTTAAGATTAATCTGGAAAAGAGTCCGCCAGACGTGCTAAAAGCGGGGTCCGTGCGTTTTAGTGCAAACACGAAGGCGATTCGTTTTCCCTAAACCTTGCCCGTTTGGCGCGATTATGGGGCTCGTTGGGATGCAAGCGGTTGCTCTGAATGATTGCCCGCGTTTGGAACCACTTATCTTTCCCCGGCCGATGCGGCGATACGAATCCCAAGGTCGAATTACCGGATTCTCGAGCACGCAAGGAAGCAATCGGGATGCAACGACGCAAATTTTTAGCCCTCACGGGCTCGCTAGCTGCCACCGCCGCAGCCAACCAGGCTTTCGCCAAGCCACCACACTTAGTCGAACCCGTTCACCGGGTCGCCAACGCCAGCATCACGCCGGCAGCGCCTGTCAAAGTTTCCACCTTGGACACCGCGCTTTCGCATGCGCGGCAATCACTGGACCTCTGCCGGGAAAACGTGACCGACTACACCGCTTTGTTGGTCAAACGTGAACGGATCGGAGACACGTTGGGGCCGCACGAATACATGTCGGCAAAAATCCGTTGCCGCAAAGTCAACAACGGCCAACTTACCCAGCCACTAAGCGTCTACCTCAGTTTCCTAAAGCCTTCGACGGTCAAAGGCCGCGAGGTGATTTATGTGGAAGGCCAAAACAACGGAAATATCATCGCCCACGAAGGCGGATTCAAAGGCAAGTTCTTGCCGACGGTTCAGCTTTCGCCGACCGGGGCACTTGCGATGCGAGGCCAGCGCTACCCGATGACCGAAATCGGGGTCGAGAATTTACTGGTCAAGCTGATCGAACGTGGCGAACAAGCGCGACAGTTGCCCGACGTTCAAGCGGATATGCGCCGCGGGATCAAAATTAACAATCGGCCCTGCATGCTGCTCACGGTGACACAGCCTTCGCGGCGCCCCGACTTGATGTTCTATCAAGCCAAGGTCTACATGGACGAAGCCCTTAAGTTGCCGATCCGTTACGTTGCCTACGACTGGCCGAAACCGGGGCAAAGCGAACTTGAGGTACTCGAGGAGTACAACTACCTCAACCTGAAGGTCAACGTCGGACTGACCGACAAGGACTTCGATCCCAACAATAGCTCCTACGGATTCTATTGATCCATCGAGCGAGCGAAGTCTCAGCGGGACAACTGGACTTCGCTTCTTCTACGAACCGCTACCGCTGACCAGTCACCCGTGGGTCGCCTCCTACGACTCATCACGACTCGGTCAGCGAGAGGCACAGTGCCGCATAATCAGCGAGGCAAAGTGCCGCATCGAAAGCCGTCAAGGGATCCGGAAACCAATCCCAACCCTGTCGATTGAAATTATCCCAAGACCGGCGGGACGCGGAAACACTCTTCGTCCGATGCAGGCGCGTTGGCGAGTGCCTGCTCTCGTGAAAGGCTTTGCGAGAATTCATCCGCTCGCCATCGATTGCTTACGTCAAGCGCCGTCGTCATGGGCTCGACATCCGTCGTATCGAGCTCCGACAACTTGTCGATGAAACCGAGGATGCTTTCCAATTGCGGCGCGAGATGCTCAAGCTCCTCTTGCGGGAGCTCCAGTCGGGCCAAGCGGGCCAGTTTAGCCGCGTCTTCGGTGGTCAAAGCCATGATTGATCCAAGGCGTGAGCAAATCAACGCGGTTTACTTGGCGCCGCTGACGTCAAACGGCTTTGTCTTGACCGTCTTGCGGATCGCGCCACTGCGGATGCACTGAACGCAAACTCGCATCGACTTATTTTCGCCTTCGGCGGTGGTCACATGCACGCGTTGCAAGTTGGGCACGAACTTCCGGCGGGTGATTCCGGTAATTTTCGTACCGACACCACCGAGGTACTTCGCCTTACCGCGGGTTTCGACGCGGTTTCCCATTTGAACTTTCTTTCCGCAAACTTCACATTGACGTGCCATAGCACCGCTCCCCATCAGATCCGATGGGTCTCCTCGACTGAATCGTTAATCGTGTCTGTCTC
Source organism: Roseiconus lacunae (assembly GCF_008312935.1). Classification (NCBI taxonomy): domain Bacteria; kingdom Pseudomonadati; phylum Planctomycetota; class Planctomycetia; order Pirellulales; family Pirellulaceae; genus Roseiconus; species Roseiconus lacunae. Next base: position 407,344 of record NZ_VSZO01000002.1, read on the forward strand.
AAGCAATCCGGACGCAGATTGGACCGGATTCGCTTGTCGCTAAAGTGTTCGGTGAAAACAGGTTGCAGCGATCGATGTGAACCGAAACTCCGTCGGTTGCACCCCGCATTTCGAGAGTGTAGAGGACCGGAATCCTCGAATTCGACACCGAGCGGAACGCTGCAGAGCGGCAAACTATACAAAGCCTAGCCCTTTGGCGAAAGAACCAATCTGGCCGACCCCGAAGACCAATTTGCGCCGATCGCTCGCAGCATTCCCTGAGCTTTCGTCCATGTCTCCGATTCTTCATCGGCAGGATGACTCCGCGCCGTGATCCCTCCTCCGACAGGAATCTGTAAGACTTCATCGGTCGCCGTCATGGAGCGGATCAAAATATTGAAATCGGCGTCGCCGGAGCAGCTGATGTATCCCATCGAACCACAGTAGGGCCCGCGGGGATTTGGCTCCAAACGCGCGATCGTTTTCATCGCTTCGATTTTGGGCGCCCCGGTCACGCTCCCCCCTGGGAAACAGGCACGCAAGCAGTCAACGACGCTAACGCCCTGCGAAAGCTCCGCTTCGACGACCGAGACGAGGTGCTGAACGAACTCGTAGCTTTCGAGCTCGCATAATTTGGAAACCGTCACACTGTGGTCGGTGCACACGCGAGAGAGGTCGTTTCGCATCAGGTCGACGATCATGATATTCTCGGCGCGTTCTTTTTCACTGGCCAGCATTTCCTCGGCCAACGCTTGGTCAAGCTTGCGATCACCGGTACGCCGTCGAGTCCCCTTGATCGGCCGGGTGACGACACGCCGTTCACGGATCTGCAAAAATCCCTCTGGCGAAGAACTCAGGACCTGAAACGTCCCCCCATCGTAAAAACCAGACTGGGGCGCCGGGTTGGCGGCCCGAAGAGCAAGGTACAACTCGTCCGCTGCGCATGGCTGCTCCGCAGTCAATCGCTGAGCCAGATTTACCTGGAAAGTGTCACCGCGACCGATCCCTTCCACGATCGAGCTGACTGCCGAACGGAACTCGCCCTCGGCAAAGTTGCTGCGAATCTCGCAATGGCTTTCGCCATCCGGCAGCCGTCGGCCGGGAACTTCAACTGAGCTCGGCTCGGTAAGTCCCGGGCTTGGCTCGTCAAGCAGGGCGAGGACTTGGCTCGCGCGTTTATTGGCGAGTTCAACCTTTCGCCCGACCGTCGCTTCGCTTGAACCGGCGTGCGTTCGATCGAACTGATCTCGGTCCCAACCTTGGCAGATCAGCCACTGCCGTTCGAGATCGTGATCAATCGCGATTGCCCAGTCGAAAACGCCGAAGGACATCGCCGGTGTTGGTAAATCATCGATTTGTTGTCGGTGGCAAGTCGCCAATTCGATCGGCTCGAGCCAGCGTGCCGATTCGTACCCCAAAATCCCAACCAGACCACCTTGAAACGGTGGCAGGGATTGGACCTTGGAAGCCGGCAAAAGCTTGGCAAGTCGGGCAAGCTCCGGCCAAGGATCCGGATCGGAAGGATTCGCCGAAAGTCGAACGATCGGATCGGCCGTTAAGAACGAATAACGTCCGTGGGGGTCGGCCGGGGACTGCAAAGCCCCGGCATCTTCGACCGATGGCGATGCGTTTTCTTCACGATGAACGGAGTCAAGCCAAACACGTCGCCCCAGTGGCTCGAGCCGGCAAAAGATGTCCTCCGGATCAAGCGTTGCCCGGAGAGGTACCACCAGGGGAATGGATTGGGCGTCGTGTAAGTCCATCAACCGGTCACAAGTTTTTCTTCAGGAAACGATCACTGTTCGGCCAATAGGTTGACGTGCGATTCGAATGTTCTCAAGTTGTTCAAACACAAGTCCAGCCGGTCGGTCATCAAAAATCGACACCAGCGGGGGAGTGCAGGAAAAAGCGAAACCGCCGAACGACACAGTTTCCAGCAGCGACAACGTGACCTGCGACGCCAGTAATTCCGTCGTCGCTTTTCGCACTTAAGCAGTTGAACACGAAAGATTCGGCTTAAGTCATTTCACTCTCCCACTGGGCATTGGTATCTACACAAGTTTTAGCTTTTCGTAGACTGCAC